>NZ_JASCOM010000041.1:0-38000 GCF_029959925.1 Pseudomonas sp. PS02303 | reverse complement strand
GAGCAGGCTCGCTCCCACAATGGACCTGTGTTTGCAGGCCTGATGCGGGAGCGAGCCTGCTCGCGATGGGCCCTGAATAACACCACAAATATTGAAAGCTGAACCCTTCCTGAAGAACCCCGCAATTCCCCCACCCGCCGCCGTTCCTTCGTTTACTCTCCAGAAATCGGGGCGTAAGCATCGCGCGTTTTCATCAATAGCGGAGACCCTCAGTGGGGACTTGTTCGAGTGACAGTAGTCGGCCGGTTTCGATAACCGGCACCTTCCCGGCAAGATAACGCGCAGCCTGTTGCCGTTGTCTCGCCGATAAGCGAGCAGCGGAAATCCCGATCGCGGCCAGCCGTGGACCTGGTACGTATTCGACGCCAATACCCCGGTCCATCAAACGCTCTTCCAGTCCGGCTGGTTCGTGGTCGGGCTGCTGACCCAGACCTTGATCGTGCACATGATCCGCACGCCGAAAATCCCGTTCCTGCAAAGCCGCGCAGCCATGCCGTTGATGGTCATGACCGGGATCATCATGGCCGTGGGGATATTCCTGCCGATGGGGCCGTTGGCGCACTACTTCAAACTTCAGGCGTTGCCGTCGCTGTATTTCGTGTTCCTGCCGCTGATTCTGCTGGCGTACATGGGGCTGACTCAGGCGGTGAAGGGTTTCTACATTCGGCGGTTTGGATGGCAGTAATGGCCGGAAACTGCGGTTTTTTAGGAAAAGTCCTACAGAAACATCTGTGCGCCTCCCGTAGCCTCGCCGCTTCAAAAATCAGCTATTCACACATGAGGCTACGATGCCGAATAAAGCCTTGCGCATCTTGATCGCCGACGAGCAACACTTTCACCGGATGCTGATCGAGCGGCTGTTCAATCAGCTCGATTATTACCGCGTGGCGCCGGTGCAGGACCTTGCTTCAATGCTGACCCTGGTCGAGTACGGTTGCGAGCCGTTCGACCTGGTGGTCGTCAATGCCGCGCTGGCGGCAGGCGAACTGGATTTGCTCAGCTATTTTCTCGATAACCGGCAGGTTCGCCACGCACTGATTTTCGACGGCCAACGGGCACAGTTACCGACGATCCCGGCCCACTCGCAACCCAGGGTTCAGGTGAGTCACGCGGCGCTGCCTGATCTGCGCTGTATTCAGACGTTGCTGGCGATCATTGATCCATCGTCGCAGGAGCGTAATCAGCGGTACGCCGGGTGATTGCCGCATACCGTTCGTCGGTACTGTCATTTCTGACAGGTAGATTCTGCCTTTCTCCCATGCAACAGTCCTGGCGCAGCCGTTGCGTCTGCCCCGGCGTTATCCGACGGGCATTCGTTGAGTTTTTGCACAGGGAGTTGCCATGAAGAGAGCGATGATTGTGGACGATCATCCGGTGGTTCGCGCCGCAGTGAAACTTGTACTTGGGCGGGAAGGCTTCAAGCAGATTCATGAGGCGGCCAGCGTTGGGGAAGCGTTGACCACACTCCGTGAGCAACAAGTGGATCTGCTGATCCTGGATCTGGTGATGCCCGGCGGCAACGGCCTGGACCTGCTGGAGCGAATCAAGGCCTGCGACTGGAAATGCGTAGTGCTGGTGTTCACCTCGCTCGATCCACTGTTTTTCCAGGAGCGATGCATGCGCGGCGGCGCGTTGGCGTATGTCTCAAAAAACAACAGCCTGGAGCAACTGCAAAAGGCTGTGCACGCGTTGATGGCGGGCTACACCTACTTTTCGCAGTTGCTGTCCAGACCGATGAACCCGCTGCAACACAGCGAAAAAAAGTTGATCGATACACTGTCCAACCGCGAGTTGACCATCTTGCAATACCTTGCCCGAGGCTTTTCCAACAAAGCGATCGCCGAAGCCATGAACCTGAGCCACAAAACCGTCAGCACCTACAAAACGCGCTTGGTCATAAAACTGGGGGTTGTGGCGGCAGTGCATCTACGGGACTTCGCCATACGCAATAACCTGATCTGAGTGCGCCTGACCGTGCGTGTATGGCTGCTGCGCCTCATGTTATGTCTCGTGCCGGCGGTATCGGCTATCGCCGGCGAGCCTGAGCGCTTGCAATTGCTGGGGCGTTCCACGGTGGAGGGCTACGCGGTCGATCTGGATGAACAAGACCGGCAATGGCTGCGCAACAAGCGTGTGTTGCGCCTCGGGGTGAGCGGACCGGACTACCCGCCGTTCGAAGTGACGCGCAATCACGACGAGCTGGAAGGCATCACCGCCGATTACGCCATACTCGTTGCGCAACTGCTGAACGTACAGATCGAAGTGCTGCGTTATGTCACCCGAGAAGCGGCCATGGAGGCGCTTAGATTCGGCGAACTGGATCTGCTGGGCACTTCGAACAACTTTGAACTGGCCGACCCCGAGCTGATCCTGTCCAGCGCTTATGCTGAAGACCAGCCGATGCTGGTCACCCGACTGGACGAGCACATGCCCGTGGATCTGGCGGGTAAGCGCATTGCCATGGCCGATGATTACCTGCCGGCGCAGACCGTTGAATCGTTCTATCCCCAGGCCAGCCTGCAACGTTATCCTTCGACGCTCGATGCGCTCGGGGCGGTGGCGTATGGGCAGGTTGACGTATCCCTCGTAGACATCTTCAGCGCCAATTACCTGATCAACAATAACTACCTCAGTGACGTTCAACTGATGGGGCCGGCCAGCCTCGACGCTAACCCGTTCGGCTTCGCGCTGGCTCGGGACAACCTGGCGCTGAAGGACCTCATCGACAAGGCGCTGGTGGCGATCCCCATGGAGCAGCGCTCGATCATCGAGCAGCGCTGGAGCGCCGGCAGGGCGAAAGTGGCGGGACAGCAACGCGTGGATCTGAGTGAGAGTGAACAGCGCTGGCTGGATCAGCATCCGACGGTCAATGTGGGGGTTGTGGAGAATTTTGCGCCCTTGACGTTCTACGATCCCGAGGGCCGATTCAGCGGGTTGGCGGCGCAAATGCTGACGCTCATCAGCCAGCGCAGCGGTTTGAATTTCAACGTGTTGCGAGGCCAATCCCTGGACCAGCAGATCCAGCGACTCAAGGCCGGCGAGATTGACATCTTGCCCGCCATCATTCCCACGACCGAAGGCGTATCCGGGCTGCACTTTACCCGGTCCTATGCAGTCAATCCCTACACGCTGGTCAGTGCGACCACCTCCGGTAGTCCACAGACGCTGGGCGATCTGGCCGGTAAGCGCCTGGCGATTTATCCCCGTCACCCCATGCGCGCGTTCATTCAGGCACGGTCACCGCAGGTGCAGATGGTGGACGTACAAAACCCGGCCGAAGGTCTGGAGTCGGTGGCGAAGGGACAGGCCGATGCCGCGCTCAGTTCATTGTTCATGACCCGTTACCTGATTGCCCGGTATTACCAGGGACGTTTACGCATCAGCAGTACCGTGGGCGATGAACCGGCGCGCATCTCGATGGCAACCGGCCGTGATGAATCGGTGTTGAACTCGATTTTGAACAAGGCCTTGCTGAGCATTTCGCCCGAGGAAATGGACGATCTGGTCGCCCGCTGGAGCAGTGATGCGGTGGTCGATGACAGTTATTGGCTGCGCCATCGGCGAGCTATTTTGCAGGGGTTTGCGGCGGCCGGGGCGTTGTTGTTGCTGGCCTTGGGATGGATCGCCTGGCAGCGTCGGCAAATTCGCCAACGCCAGCAGTGGCTGCAGCAGTTGCAGCAGGCCAAGGACGTTGCGGACGATGCCAACCGTGCCAAAACCACTTTTTTGGCAACCATGAGCCATGAAATCCGCACACCGATGAGTGCCCTGATCGGGTTTCTGGAAATGGCCTGGAAGCGGGCTGAAGAGGGCGTTGCCGATCGCCGATCCCTTGAGGTCGCCGCTACGGCTGCTCAGCAGTTGCTGGCGTTGATCGGCGACATTCTGGATATCGCGCGCATTGAGTCCGGGCGTTTATCGCTGACGCCCGAACGTGCCAATCTGCGTGATCTGGTGGCGTCGATCTGTCGGGTCTTTGAAGGACTTGCCCGGGAAAGGCACTTGGCGTGGCGCGTCGATCTGGACCCGCGCAGCGACCGTGAGGTGCTGATCGACCCCACGCGCTTCAAGCAGGTGCTGTCCAACCTGTTGAGCAACGCGATCAAGTTCACCCGTGAGGGTGAGGTGAGTTTGACGTTAAGTGTGGTGTCCGGATTGTCAGGGCATCTGGGGGTCAATGTGCGCATTGAAGACACCGGCATCGGCATCAGCGCAGCTGACCAGAAACGCTTGTTCAGTCCGTTCGTTCAGGCCGGTAACAGCCAGCAATCCGCGAGCATGGGGTCCGGGCTGGGGTTGGTGATCAGTCAGGCGTTGTGCGAAATGATGGGGGGGCGGCTGGTGCTGCGCAGCGTCCTCGGCCAAGGCTCGCAAGTCGATATCAGCCTTTCGCTGATGGCGTTGAAGCCGTTACCACCCTGTGCATCAGCCGACAGCGGATCACCGATACCCACGCGGCCACTGACCATTCTGGTGGTTGACGATTACCCGGCCAATCGCCTGTTGCTCTCAAGCCAGCTGAGCTACCTGGGGCATCGCGTGATGGAGGCCGAAGAGGGCGAGCGAGGGCTGGAACTGTGGCGTACACACGAATTTGATGTGGTCATCACTGACTGCAATATGCCGAAGCTCAGCGGTTATGAATTGACCGGTGAGATACGCGATGAAGAGCGCGCATATGGCCTGCTGCCGACGCTGATCCTGGGTTTTACCGCCAATGCGCAGCCTGAGGAAAAGGTCCGGTGCCTGGAAGCGGGCATGGACGATTGTCTGTTCAAGCCGATTCGGCTGGCGGATCTGAGTAGTTGGTTGGCCGATCGGTTTGCAGAGACGACGAACGAACAACCCCCATCATCCGAGATCGATTTGAGCGAGCTGGAGCAATACGTCGGGGAAGACCGGACGTTGATCAATCAATTGCTGCGTGAACTGGCAATAACCAATCGCAACGACCGCGAACATCTGCTTCAAGCACACGCCGACAACAATCTCCCGGGGCTGCGAGACCTGGCGCACCGTATCAAGGGCGGTGCGCGCATGGTCCGTGCCCAACGGTTGATCGAAAGGTGCAAGGCGCTGGAACGTGCCTGCGCCGAAGGTCGTGCGACATCGATCGACGAAGCCGTCGATCAATTGCAGGACGCCATGCGAAGTCTCGATCAGAGCCTTGAGACGGGCTGACACTTAATCCCAGTGCGGCGCGATACCTTTGGGGCTGGTCAATCGATGGCCGCGATCCAGGCTGGCGATCAACGCCATGTCGGCTTCGCTCAACTGCAGGTCACAGGCTTTCAGATTGCTTTGCAGGTTGGCGCGTTTGGTGGAAGAGGGGATAACCGCGTACCCCGACTGCATGGCCCAGGCCAGCGTGACTTGGGCCGAGGTAGCCTGAAGACGAGCGGCGATTTGCTGGATGACCGGGTCTTTCAACACTTCGCCGTAGGCCAGGGTCATGTAGGACGTGATCTGGATGCCCTGGCGCCGGGCAAACTCAACGACCTTGCGGTTCTGCAGGTACGGGTGCAGCTCGATCTGGTTGGTCGCGATGTTCTCGGCACCGACCGCTGCAATCGCTTTTTGCATCAGCTCGACGGTGAAGTTGGAGACGCCGATCTGCCGGGTCAGGCCCAGTCGCTTGGCTTCGAGCAAGGCGCCCATGAACTCTTCGACCGGCACTTGATCGTCCGGGGACGGCCAGTGGATCAGCGTCAGGTCCAGGTAATCGGTCTGCAGTTTGCGCAGGCTCTCTTTGAGGCTGTCGATCAACCGGTCTTTGGCGAAATTGGCGATCCAGATTTTACTGGTGATGAACAATTCTTCACGGGCGATACCGCTGGCGGCAATGGCCTCGCCGACCTCGGCTTCGTTTTCGTAGATTTGCGCGGTGTCGATCACTCGGTAACCCAGCGCGAGGCCGGTGCTCACCGAATCGATGACCACTTGGCCTTGCAAGCGAAAGGTACCAAGACCGAATGCGGGAATAGACATCAATGACTCCAAGGGTTGCAGTGGGAATGGACAGGAGTATCCCCGGCTGCCTCCCTGGGAAAAACCGCTGGATGGGCAAAGCAATGTTTACCGCAAGTCATGAATCGGGGGGCCGCCTGGAGGATTGAGGGTGTCTGGTCTGCCGTCTTCGCGGGCAAGCCTCGCTCCTACAGGGGCGGCGTTGCGTTTGTAGGCGCGAGCCTGCTCGCGATGGCCACAACTCGGTCTCGGAATTTACCCCCGAGCCTCAAGAATCATGCAAGTCGTCGACCCCGTCGCATACAGCCGCCCATCCACATCATAAATCCGCCCCTCGGCCAGGGCGGTGGAGCGGCCCAGATGCACAATTTTCCCTTCGGCCCGGACCGGTCCGCTGGCGCCGGTCAACGCCCGGACGTAGCTGATGCGCAAGTCCAGCGTCGTATACCCCTGGCCCTTCTTGAGCTGTGTATGAATCGCGCAGCCCATGCACGAATCCAGCAAGGTCGCCGCGTAGCCGCCATGCACGCTGCCCAGCGGGTTGTAGTGCCGCGAATCCGGCGTGCCCTGGAAAATGAAGAGCCCGGCCGACCATTCGATGGGGATGAAATCCATCAAGGCGCCGATAGGCGGTGAAGGCAGTGCGCCGTCGCCGATACCCTGGAAAAACTCGGCGGGTGACAGCGCGCTGACCTCAGCCATGGACAGGCTGCCCGGTCCGGCCAGACGCGAGCGCATGGCCTGTTCCTGGGCGATCCATTGGGCGAGGGTGGCTTCGCGGGTGGGGCTTTGCATGATGAGTTCCTCGAACGAGAGCGGATATTATGGTTGTAATTCCGATCGATATTATGTCCGAAATAAAAACTCCGCCAGCCCCGCGTGTCGAGTCGTCACACGCTATCGCCCAGGCGCAACTCCTCGCCGATTACCGGCCCTGTCGAAACCTTTGCCATCGTTCTCCAGGTAGAACGCTCAGGCTGATTTTTGCCGTCTAGTGGATTGAAGCGTTCGGTCTTAAGCTGAGTCCATTGCGTCAAACAACGAATTTGGAGGCAGGATGAAAAACATCATCGGTATTTACACCAGCCCGCGCACCCACTGGGTCGGCGACGGTTTCCCGGTTCGCACACTGTTTTCCTATGACAACCTGGCCAAACACATCAGCCCGTTTTTGCTGCTCGATCATGCTGGCCCCGCCGAATTCACCCCGACCACCGAGCGTCGTGGCGTGGGTCAGCATCCGCACCGCGGTTTCGAAACCGTGACCATCGTTTACAAGGGCGAAGTGGAGCACCGCGACTCCACCGGCAGCGGCGGCAGGATTGGCCCCGGCGATGTGCAATGGATGACCGCGGCGTCGGGGATTCTCCACGAGGAATTTCACTCCGAAGAGTTCGCCAGGACCGGCGGCACCCTGGAAATGGTGCAGCTGTGGGTCAACCTGCCGGCCAGGGACAAAATGGCCGATGCCGGTTACCAGACGATTCTCGATGGCGACATCCCGAACCTCCCGCTCAAGGACAAGGCTGGCAGCTTGCGCTTGATCGCGGGCGAGTTTGAGGGGCACACCGGTCCGGCGCGCACGTTCACGCCGATCGACGTCTGGGACCTGCGCCTCAACGGCGGCAAGTTGTTGACCCTCGACCTGCATGAAGGCCGTAACACCGCGCTGGTGGTGTTGCGCGGCACGGTTGAGGTCAACGGCCTGGAACTTATGCGCGAAGGGCAGTTGGCGTTGTTCGAACGCGATGGCCATCAGCTCAGCCTGGAAGCCAATGATGACGCCGTGGTGTTGCTGCTCAGCGGCGACCCGATCGACGAACCGATTGTCGGTCATGGCCCGTTCGTGATGAACAGCGAGCAAGAGATTCATCAGGCCTTTGCTGACTTCCAGTCGGGCCGTTTCGGCCAGATGAGCGGTTGAGCTCATTGTCTTGACGCTGGGCTGTGCCAACACTCATCCCGCAGTTTTTTGAGGTGTTATCAGATCCGCATTTACTCCTACACTGTGCCCATCCGTACATGGCTGGAGTTGTTTGATGCTGTCACTGCTTACCAATCACCCCTTGATCAGCGCGCTGGTCCTGATCCTGATTGATCTCGGCTTGTGGCGCTTGATCAGTGCCAACGGCAGCAACTGGAAACTGGTCGTGCGGCTGGTGATTTTTGCGCTGTTCAGCGTCTTGTTGTTCAACGAAGGCATGAACCCGCTGGAGCCGGCACCCTGGGCCGATAACGTACCGCTGCACCTGGCGGCCACGGGGTTGCAGATCGGCTGGTGGCTGTTCGGCGCGCGCACCCTGACGGTGTTGATCGGTGCAGTGATGATGCAACGGGTCGGGCACACGGGGCGGTTGCTGCAGGATCTGCTCGGTGCGGTGATCTTTCTGATCGCCGTCATCGCCGCCCTGGCCTATGTGCTCGAACTGCCGGTCAAAGGCGTGCTCGCGACCTCCGGTGCGTTGGCGATCATCGTCGGCCTGGCCTTGCAAAGCACCCTCAGCGATGTGTTCTCCGGGATCGTCCTCAACACCACCAAACCCTATCAACTGGATGACTGGATCTCCATCGACGGCACCGAAGGCCGGGTCACCGACATCGATTGGCGCGCCACGCGCCTGCAAACGTCCCAGGGCAGCATGGTGGTGATTCCCAACTCGCTGGCGGCCAAGGCCAAGATCATCAATTTCAGCCGGCCGAGCGATATGTTCGGCGTCTCGATCAGCCTGCAACTGAGCCCGCACGCGCGCCCGCAAACGGTGCTCGACGCGTTGGAGCGGGCGATGCAGGGTTGCCGTTATCTGCTGAGCAAACCGGCACCAAGTGTGGCGTTGAAAGGCTCGAGCGCCAGTGGCGTGGAGTACGAAATCAGTGGCTTCGTGGTCTCCATGGATCAGAAACGCATGGTGCGCAATCTGCTGTTCGACCTGGCGTACCGGCACTTGCAGGCGTCTGGTGTCAGCCTGTTGTCGAGCGTCGAGTCCAACGCGCCTGCCGTCCTGTCACGGCCACGGGCGTTGCTGGACAGTTCGAACATTTTCTCGACCCTGCGTCAGGAAGAGAAAGACACCTTCAGCCAGAACATGACCCTGCAAACCTTCCGCGCCGGTGACATGATCCTGCCGGCGGGTGAGGTCAGCGATCACCTGTTTATCATCGAATCGGGTGTGGTCTCGGTGCAGTTGAGCCGGGGCGGGGTCAAGTTCGAATCCGGGCGCATGGGCCCGGGCGAGGTGATCGGCGAGGGCGGGATTTTGTCCGATACCGCGCTGCCGGCGGAGTTCAGCGCCAAGACCGCCTGCAGCTTGTATCGCATCGAGAAGGACTACCTCAAACCGTGCCTGGATGCGCGTCATGACATCAGCGAAGCGATGACGGCGTTGCTGGATTTCCGCTTGCACAAGGCGCAGGCCCTGACCCAGGAAGTGCCGAAGGTGGTGGAGAAGAAAGGATTTTTGCGCTGGTTGCGCAGTCGGGCGTAGGGATCTTCGGGGATGAGCACTGCGCGGTTCGTGAGCAGGCAAACCGCGTTTCAGCTCGCCAATCCATCATCGGCACATCCAATGGTCTCCTTGACTTTGGTGATATTGGTTATTTGTGAGAGGGGTGTGGGGGATTAACTTGGCTCCACCCCCATTTGGTATTGGAGTCCACCATGAAACCTCGCCTCGATTTCTACACCGCGTCCCCTGACGCACTCAAAGCCATGATCGCGCTGGAAGGCGCGGTTTCGAAGCTGCCGCTGGAAAAGACTCTGATCGAACTGGTCAAGCTGCGCACCTCGCAAATCAACGGCTGCGCCTTCTGCCTGGACATGCACAGCGCCGATGCGCGCAAGGGCGGTGAAGACGAGCGCCGTCTGTACACACTGTCGGCCTGGCGGGAAACGCCGTTCTTCACCCCGCGTGAACGTGCGGCGCTGGCGTGGACCGAGTCCCTGACGCTGCTGAGCCAGACTCACGCGCCGGATGAGGACTACGAACTGGCGGCGTCCGAGTTCAGCCCGAAGGAATTGGTCGACCTGACCGTGGCCATTACCACCATCAACGCCTGGAATCGCCTGGCGGTGGGTTTCCGCAAAATGCCTCAAGCCTGATCAGTGAGCGTCTGCTGACGGCGCGGCCGGTGGCTGCACCTTGCGCATCAAGGGCACCATCGCCGTGGCTATGATGAAGCACACCATAATCATCAGAAAGGCGTCGCCGTAGGTCTGGGTCTGGGCTTCGCGGTAGGTCAGCAGCCAGAGTTGATGCAGGCTGGCGGTGACGCCGGCGTCGCCGCTCTGGCCGAGGGCGGCGAAGTTATTGCCGACCTGGGACAGCCATTGGTTCAGCGCTTCGTTGGTGCTGTTGAGGTTTTCCGCCAACCGGGTGAAGTGCAGGTTGGTGCGGTCGTTGAGGATGGTCGCACACGCGGCAATGCCGATGGCGCCCCCCAGGTTTCGCATCAGGTTGAACAGCCCCGAGGCATGTTTGAGCCGTGCCGGCGCCAGTCCGCCGAGGGTTAATGTCACCGCTGGCGGCACGGCCAGTTGCTGGGCGATTCCGCGCAAGGCTTGCGGCAGCATCAGTTCTTTGGCCCCCCAGTCATGGGTGATCGGGCTGAAATCCCACATCGACAGCGCGAACAGACCAAGGCCGCTCATCATGATCCAGCGCAGGTCGATGCGATTGGCCAGAAAGGCGTACAGCGGAATCGCCATGATCTGGAACACTCCGGTGGAGAAAACTGCCAGACCAATGTCCAGCGCACCGTAGCCGCGCACCCGGCCGAGGAACAGCGGCGTCAGGTAAATGGTGGCAAACAGGCCGATCCCGGTGACGAACGAGAAGAAACAACCGAGGGCGAAGTTGCGGTCCTTCAAGGCGCGCAAATCGACGATCGGGTTGGCCACATGCAAGGTTCGCCCGATGAAAGCCAGGCCGGCCAGGCCACTGATCCATGCCGTGGTCAAAATTGTGCTGTCGCTGAACCAGTTCCAGCGCGGACCTTCTTCGAGGGTGTATTCCAGGCAACCGAGAAACAGCGCCATGAACACCATGCTCAAGTAGTCGGCACCCTTGAGCAGCGACAGTTCCGGCTGGTCGATTTTCACCAGCATCGGCACTGCCACCGCGACGAAAATCCCCGGCACCAGGTTGATGTAGAACAGCCAGTGCCAGGATGAAATGTCGGTGATCCAGCCACCAATCACCGGCCCCAGGGTCGGTGCCAGCGAAGCCACTGCGCCGATGGTCGCGGCCGCGATCACCCGTTGTTTGCCGGTGAAGAAAAAGAACGCGGTGGTGAATACCAGCGGGATCATCGAACCACCGAGAAAGCCTTGCAGGGCACGGAAGGCGATCATGCTCTGGATGTTCCAGGCCGCGCCGCAGAGCAGGCTGGCCAAGGTGAATCCCACCGCAGAAGCGCAAAACAGCCAGCGCGTCGAGAACACCCGCGACAGCCAACCCGACAGTGGGATCACGATGATTTCGGCAATCAGGTAACTGGTTTGCACCCACGCCGTTTCATCGGTGCCGGCCGAGAGTCCGCCGCCGATGTCACGCAGCGAAGCGGAGACGATCTGGATATCCAGCAGCGCGATGAACATGCCGATACACATGGAGGCAAAGGCGAAAACCTTGGTCGCCGTCGCCATGTTCGCGGCATTGAACGGTTGCGCGGGGGCGGCGAGGGCGCGGCTCATGACGCGCGGGCCACGGCCGGGGTTGCAGGTTCCTTGCGAGTGTCCACTTCGGCGGTGACCGACAGGCCCGGACGCAGGTGGCCGAGCACGCCATCGGCCGGATCAAGCACGATGCGCACCGGCACCCGCTGAACGATTTTAGTGAAGTTGCCGGTGGCGTTTTCCGGCGGCAGCACGCTGAACTGTGAGCCACTGGCCGGCGCGAGGCTGTCCAGATGACCATGAAATTCCTGCCCGGAAAGCACGTCGGCATGAATAACCACCCGCTGCCCCGGATTCATGCGCGCCAGTTGATCTTCCTTGAAGTTGGCATCGACCCACAGGCCACTGGACGGTACCACCGACAGCAGTTGCGAACCGGCCTGGGCATAAGCGCCGACCCGCGCCCGACGATTGCCGATTACGCCGTCCACTGGGGCCTTCAGTTCGGTGTAATCCACGTTCAGTTGCGCCAGATCACGTTCGGCGTGGGCCTGCATCAGCGCGGCACGGGCCTGCTGCTTTTGCGTTGCGATCACGTTGAGCTGCCGCTGCGCCGCCAGCAGTTCGGCCTGGGCCCTCGAACTGAGGGCCTGAGCCGTTTTGAACGTCGCGTCGGCGCGTTGGGCGCTTTCCACCGAGACCGCATTACTGCCAACCAGTTTTTTGTAGCGCGCATTGTCGTCCCGTGAGCGAGCGGTTTCGGCGCCGGCGGCATCGATGCCGGCGCGGGCCTGGCCGATCACCGCGTGTTGCAGTTGTTCGGTGGCGTCGAGGTTGGCCAGCAACGCTTCTTCGGCGGCCACCGCGCCGTCGGCCCTGGCCAGGTTGGCGCGGTAGTCACGGGCGTCGAGGCGGATCAGCACGTCGCCGGCCTTGACCTTCTGATTGTCGGTGACCAGCACTTCTTCGATGTACCCCGCGACTTTCGGGCCGATCACTGTCACGTCGCCGCCAATATAGGCATCGTCGGTTTCTTCAATGAAACGCCCGGTGGTCCACCAATGCGTCGCGTACAACCCGGCAAACACCAGGGCAGCGATGGCCGCTGTCAGCATGACCAACCGTTTGAGCAGGGGAGACTTGGGTGTGCTCACCGGGACAGCGACGTCGGGTTCGAGGCTGGGCATGCTGGTCATTGAGTGAATACCTATGGGAAACGGATCTTTATTACGTATGTAATATGACGTAGGTAATATTTCGTGGCAAATGATTTCTGTTGCCAGTCGTCAGGGCGATGACAGCGGGAACGAACAGGAACGACAAGGAAACCAATTGTTTAAGAAATGTAAGCGTTGTAGGACGCGTCTTGCATTTGCGTAGGAACGATCTGACTATCACTCGCATTGATGGGGTGGCATTAAGCCATTTGATGATGACAGGGATGTTGAGTGCCGTATTCGTTTCGCGTTGTGCCTCGCCGTTGTTGCTCGCCTTGCACGCTGTTGTTGGCTTCGTTGTTGAGCCTGAGTGCTTCTGCACTCCAGGCGGCAGAGCCTTCCGCCCCAGGCCAGGAAGTGCTGCGCCAGCAACAACAGCAACAGCGCGATCTGCAACAGCTGCAACTGGAGCAGCGTCGCCGGCAACTGGAGCGCGGCAGCTTTGGTCCTGCGCCGGTCGCGCCGGCCGTCCCCGCCAGTGTGCCCGCCGATGAACGTTGCTGGCCCCTAAGTGGCACGCGTGTCGGTGGCGTCACCCTGATCAGCAGCAAGACTCTCGACGAGCGGATCAAGCCGCAACTGTCGTCGTGCATGGGCGTCGGCCAGATTAACCATCTGCTGGCGACCATTACCGGTCTGTATGTGGACGCGGGGTACATCGCCAGTCGGCCCTACCTGCGCAGTGCTCCGGTCGCCGGGCAATCGCTGGATATCGTGGTCGATGAAGGTTACGTCGAGTCCATCGAACTGGCCGACCAGCGCCTGCCGGTGTCCCTCGGTGGCGCCTTCCCCGGAATGCTCGGCAAGCCGCTGTACCTGCGCGATCTTGAGCAAGGCCTGGATCAGTTGAACCGCTTGCGTTCGCTTGACCTGACGGCCGATATAGCCCCCGGCTCGCAGCCCGGCGCCTCGCGGATCATCCTGCGTTCGCGCAGCAGCGGCCAGTCTCGCTGGGCGTTGGGCCTGGGCGTCGACAACCTCGGCAGCGCCAGCACCGGGCGTGATCGCGACACCCTGAGCCTGAGCCTCGACAGTCCGCTGGAGCTCAATGACGCCCTCAACGTGAGTGCCAGTGACACCCTCAATCGCGGTGATCGCTACAGCCGCAACGCCAGCGTTTATTACGCCATTCCCTACGGTTACTGGACCTACAGCGTATTCGCCAGCCATGCCGAATACCGCGCGCCGTTCAAGCTCAGCACCCTGAAATTCCACAGCAGCGGCATCACCGACCAGCTCAGCATGCGCGCCGACCGGGTGTTGTGGCGCGATCAGAGCCATCAGTTCAGCGCCAACCTGCAACTGGCCCACAAGGACGTCGACAGTTATCTGGAGAACATTCGCCTCGGTATCCAGAGCCCGACCCTGACCGTGGCCGAAGCCGGTTTGAACCTGTTCTGGCTCAACAGCGCCGTGTGGAACCTGGACGTCAATTACGCCCAGGGCCTGCGCTGGTTCGGTGCCGATGACGATGCCCAGCGTCAGGTCAACGACCTGCCCAAGGCGCAGTTTCGCAAGTACCGCGCCGGTCTCAGCCAATGGCGAAACGGCCAGTTTGGTCAGCAGACATGGCAGTGGCAAAGCCAGTTGAACATTCAGTACAGCCCCGATCCGCTGCCGGCCATCGAACAACTGCTCGGCACCGATGATTCCGCCGTGCGCGGTTACCGGGTCAACAGTGCGTCCGGTGCCAGCGGCGCGATCTGGCGCAACACCTTGCGCCTGCCGTTGCGCAGCGATTGGCCGGTGCAAGTCACTCCGCGCCTGGGGCTGGACAACGGCTGGATCAAGGCCGACCACGGCACCCAGGGGCAACGCCTGAGCGGGGCCAGCGCCGGGGTCAACCTGAGCTGGAAAAACCTGCAAGTGGACGTCGATTACCAACGCAGCCTCAACACCCCCAGCGGTTTAAGGCATGAGCCAGAAACCTGGCTGATGCGCGTGGGGGTGCAGATATGACCACCGACTCACCCGACACACATTCAGCCGTCGGACCTGTGCGCGACAGCCTCGGCAATCATCCCAACGCGCAACGTGATGCCGCACTTTTATTGAGAGGTTCCTATGCCTGAACAAACATTTGCGTTCCATCTTTCCCCTCGGGGAAAACTGCGCTGGGCGATTGCCAGCCTGTTCCTGATTGCCCATCTGCCAAACGCCCTCGCGGGTGGCGTGGTGGTCGCACCGGGCCCCGGCGGCACCGCACAACTGCAAACCCAGGGCGGCGTGCCGATCGTCAATATCGTTGCACCCAACGGCTCGGGCCTGTCGCATAACCAGTTCCTCGACTACAACGTCGATCGCCAGGGCCTGGTGTTGAACAACGCCTTGCAGGCCGGGCAATCCCAACTCGCCGGGCAACTGGCCGCCAACCCGCAGCTCCAGGGTCAGGCCGCGAGCGTGATCCTCAACGAAGTGGTCAGCCGCAACGCCTCGGCCATCAACGGTGCCCAGGAAATCTTCGGCCGCGCCGCCGATTATGTGTTGGCCAACCCCAACGGCATCTCGGTGAACGGCGGCAGTTTCATCAACACACCCAACGCCAATCTGGTGGTCGGCCGTCCCGAATTGAACGACGGCAAGCTGCAAGCCCTGAGCACCCGTGAGGCCACCGGGACGTTGCAGATTCAGGGCGCGGGCCTGCAAAACCGTGAGGGCTCGATCAACCTGATCGCCCCGCGCATCGACAGCCAGGGCAACGTCAACGCTCGGGATCAACTGAACCTCACCGTCGGCCGCAATCAGGTGGATTACGCCTCGGGCCAGGTGAAAACCGTGGACCCGGCCGGCAACACCACCGACCACCGCATCGACGCCAGCCTGTTTGGCGCCATGCAAGCGGGGCGCATCAACATCGTCAGCACCGCTGAAGGCGCCGGCGTGCGGGTCGGGCCGGTGCAGGTCGCGGGTCGCGAGGGCGTGCAGATTCACTCTGCAGGGGATTTGAGCATCAGCGGCCAAGCCGTCCCCGACAGTCTTGAGGTAATCCGGGCAGGCGTTCGCAGCAGCCAGGGTGACGTCCGCTTGCACAGTGGCAAGGACCTGACCCTGGCCGCCGCCGACGTCAGTGGTCGCGACGTCAAACTCGACGCCGGACGCAACTTGACCTTGAGCACCGTCGAAAGCCGCCGTCTCCAGGAGAAGCGCGAAAACTGGAACAACAGCACCATCGGCATCACTTGGGAAACCTACGACCGTACGCAGACCGACAGCGATTCACGCCAGCACGGCAGCCAGATTCTCGCCAGCCGCGACGCGCAATTGTCGTCCGCGGGTGACACTGAACTGAAAGCGGCCAAGGTCAAAGCGGCGAACAATCTGAGCGTGCAAAGCGGCGGCGATTTACGCCTGAGCGCCGCCACCGAAAGCCACACCCAGACCGATCAGGGCAACCACCGCAAACACTTGTGGAAAGCCGATTGGAACACCAGCAGCGAAGAGCAGCGCAGCATCACCAGCCACTTGGAGGGCGGCAACATCGCCCTGCAGACCGCCGCGTTATTGCGTTCCGAAGGGGCTGAGTTGAGCAGCGCCGCTGACATCCACCTCGCGGGCAAACAGGTGGAAATCACCAGTGCGAGCCGCACTCAGCGCACCAGCGACAACCGTTACTCGGGCGATCTGGTGGGCGGCGGTTTCTTTGGCAAGACCGGCGACGCCGATCAGGGCAAGACCCAGAACCAGGGCAGCAAAATCAACGCGGCCGGCAAGTTGATCGTCAAGGCGGACGACGTGCGGATCAGCGGCAGCCAGGTACGCGGCGGCACCGAATCGAGCGTCATCAGCGACAAGGGTTCGCTGGTGATCGATGGCGTACAGGACACTTCTCACACCAATAGCCACGACAAAGACAGCAAGTTCTTCGGCATCACCAAGGACGAAACCCGGCAGAACGCCAAGGACAGCAGCACGGTGCGCAGCGAGCTGACCTCGGACAGCAACCTTAGGCTCAAGAGCGCCAAGGACATTGAGGTGGCCGGTTCCACGGTCAAGGCTGGCGGCAACCTGAGTGTTGACGCGGCGGGGGATGTGAAGGTGCATTCCGCGCAAGACACTCGCGACAGCAGCACAACCACCGAGACGCGTGGCTTCGATGCCTACGCCAGGGAAAACAGCCCGGACGCCGGGCAGTATCGTGCCGGTGTGCATTACGAAGACACGCAGCAAACCGTGACCGGCAACGACATCAAGCAGCAGGGCTCAAGCCTCAGCGGCGGCACTGTGCAACTGGCGGCGGGCGGCGACCTGACGCTCAAAGGCGCCGAGGTCAACGCCACACACGGCGACGCGATACTGACCGGCAAAAACGTCTCGCTGCTGGCCGAGCAGAACAGCCACAGCACCTCGACCGATAAAACCGGCACCAGCGGCGGCTTCTACTACACCGGCGGCCTCGACCGCGCCGGCAGTGGCATCGATTTCGCGCACTCCACCTCGCAAGACACCACCGGCAAAACCACCGCGCAAACCACCGGCGTGCAGAGCAGCGGCAACCTGAACATCAACACCGGCAAACTGACCACCGAAGGCGCGCGTCTGGATGCCGGCAAAGGCCTGAATGTCGCTGCCGTCGAGGTGGACAATCGCGCTGCGCACAACACCGACAGCAGCACCCACAACGACAGCAACTGGTCGGCGGACATCGGCGCCAACGTCGAGTACAAGGACATCGCCCGGCCGATCGCCGGAGCGGTCAAGGATGTGCTGGCCAGCAAGGTGCCGGACAAGGATGCGCTGGCCAATCTCGGTCAACCCAACGTCGGCATCGACGTTGCGATCGGTCATCAGAACGCCAGCCATACCGAGCAAACCAGCACCGCCGTGGTCAGCCAGTTCAAGGGCGGCACCGTGGAGATGAACGTGGCCGGGACGTTGCAGGATCAGGGCGCTCAGTACCAGGCGAGCGCGGGCAAGGTCAACATCAACGCCGATACCTTGGTGGCGACCGCCGCGAATAACACCCGCCGCAGCACCGATCAGGCGCTGGACGCCAAGGCTGACGTGCGGGTCTATACCAAGACCGGTGAGGACGTGAACGTCGCCGGCAGCGGTGCGGGTGGCAGCAGCCAGACGCGCAAGGACACGTCCACCGCTGTCGTCGGCAGCTATGCCGGCAGCACAGGGGTGACCATCAACCTGCGTGGCGATGGTCAGTTCGAAGGCAGCCATTTCGATGGCGGGCAGGGCGGTGTCTTGATCAAGACCGGCGGTGACCTGGCGCTGAATCAGGCCACTGACCGCCAGAGCAACGACACCACCAGCCTACGCGGCAACGGCTCGTTGAACGTCGGCACTGCGCCGGGCACCAACGGCACCAATGTCGATCTGGGTGCGGGTTTCCAGCTCGATCACACCGGCAAACAAACCCGGGACAGCCAGGCGCAGGTGTCGAGTATTCAGGGTAAAGGTCCGGTGCTGTTGAGCAGCGGTGGCAATCAGATCCTGCAAGGGACGAAGGTCGACACGCGGGGCAGCATTGACCTGAAGGCTGGCGGCCAACTCGATCTGCAAGCGGCAACCGACACCCACACCGCAACCGGCAGCAACCTCGGCGGCGGCCTCAGGGTGGGCGGCAGCAAAACCAGCACGGAGATAAGTGCTGACCAGGGCGGCAACGTGAGCGGCAACTTCAACATCGGTCGGGTCAACGAAACGACACGGACTTTGACCGGTGGACAGCTCAACAGCCAGGGCAACATCGCCCTCGGTGGTGACGCGATCCACCTGCAAGGCACCCAGGTCAGCGCCCCGAGCGTCAGCCTCGATGCGCAGAGCGGCGGCATCCTCCAGGCGTCGGCCGAGTCCACACAGAACCGCACAAACTGGAATGGGGCACTGAATGCCGGCGGCAACCTGAGCAACAGCACACCGGTCGTCGCGGATGAAAAGAACGTCGCCACAAGTGATCACGGCTTCAATGCCGGGGCTAAGGTCGGTGTGGATTACCTGCAAGGCACGACCCAGCAGAACAGCCAGATCAAGGCTGACAACGTGGTGTTGAACAGCGTGGGTGATACTCGTCTGGCGGGTGCGCGGATTGATGCGACGACCGTCAGCGGCAAGGTCGGCGGTGACCTGAGCGTGGAAAGTCGCCAGGACAGCCAGACTAGCGCCAAGGTTGATGTTGACCTCGGCCTGACAGGCAAGAAGGCTGCACCAGCCGACAAGGACAAAGTGGCCGAGAACACCAAACCGGGCGGGACTGACTACAAGCCGACAATGAAACTAGATGGCGGTTACGCGCATAAGGACAGCGTCGGCCAGGCTTCCGGTATCAGTGGCAGCCAGGGTGTGAATCTGAAGGTGGGCGGCGCCACGCAACTGAGCGGTGCACGGATTGCATCGACTGACGGCCGCGTGGGTCTCGGTGGTTCCAAAGTCACCACTGCCACCGTGAGCAACCGTGATTACGGGGTCAACGCCGGTCTGGATTTGCCTGAAAAGGCAGCGGGTGAAGCCGGTAAACCGGTCGTTACAACCCCGGGTGAGCACAGCGTCAAACTCGGTCCGGTCACCCTGGGCGGTCATTACGACAGCCAATCGTTACAAGCTGGGATCGACGAGAAAAACATCTAGGCTCCGCCTTCCCTGTGGGAGCGAGCACGCTCGCTTCCCCATTTGATTGTTAGCGGGAAACTTGCGGTGCGTGACTCGGAGGGGTTCTCAGCCCTGCCGTTTCACCACCGTCCACCGTCAACACCGTACCGTTGACGTAGCTGGACGCTGGCGACAGCAACCAGCAAATCGCCTGGGCCACTTCTTCGGGCGCGGCCAGGCGGCCTACGGGAATCCTTGCGGTCAGGGCAGCCAGACGAGGTGCGTCCTTCATGATCGCGTCCATCATGCGCGTGGCGATCTGACCGGGGCACACCGCGTTGAACCGTACGCTTGCGCCATATTCCAGGGCCAGCGCCTGCGTCATGCCAATCAAGGCCGCCTTGCTGGCGCAGTAAGTGGCCAGTCCCTCTTCGCCGGTCTTGCCGGCGATCGACGACACATTCACCACCGCTCCATGACCCGCCTGCAAGCCGGGCAAGGCGTGCTTGATGAAGAAAAATGCCGAGCGGGTGTTGACCTCGAACATCGTGTCCCATTCCAGTTGTGAGGTCTGTGTGAGCGCCTTGCGCCCGGCCATGCCGGCGTTGTTGACCAGACCTTGCAAGGAGCCGTTACCCAGTTCCAGTGCGCGGTAGACGACGCGTTGACAGTCGGCCTCTTGCCGCACGTCGCCCGCCACGAACGTGCTGCCCGGCAGGCGCTGGGACAGCTGCTCTCCCGCATCGACGTCACGTCCAGTGAACACCACTGACATGCCCTGGCCGATTAACTGCTCTACGGTGACGGCACCGATGCCCTGGGTGCCGCCGGTCACGATGTACATGCTCATAGGTTATTGCTCCTTGAGTTGGCGGGCGTTGCGTTGTGCTCGCAAGGTCAGCCAGGTAGTGGTCATCAGCCCGACAATGCCCACCAGTAGCAACAATGTCGACATGGCGAGAATCGAGGGGTCGATGGTGTCGCGTATGCCATCGAACATTTGCCGGGGCAAGGTCCGTTGGCTGGGGCCGCCGATGAACAGCACCACGACGATTTCATCGAACGATGTCATGAAGGCGAAGAGTGCGCCCGATATCACACCAGGTGCGATGATTGGCAAAGCAATACCCGCGAAGGCCCGAACAGGTGAGGCGCCGGACATGGCGGCGGCCTTGAGCAAGGTCATGTCGAAACCCTGCAGGCTGGCGGCAACACTGATCAGGACGAAAGGCGTGGCCAGGACGGTGTGGGCCAGAATCAGACCGAACAAAGTACCTGTCAGGCCCAGTTTGCCGAAGAGAAAATACATGCCCAGCCCGGAGATCACAGGTGGGAAAATCATCGGTGAAATCAGCAGGCCGAGCATTCCGCTGGCGGCTGGCAGGTTGCGGCGTGCAAAGGCCAGCGCGGCCAGCGTTCCGAGCAATGTCGCCAGCAGTGTCGAGGCGATGCCGACCCACAGGCTGTTGCTCAGCGCTTGCATCCAGGGACCGCTGGTGAATACCCGTTCATACCATTGCAGGGAGAGTCCCGGGAGCGGGTAGGAGAGGAACGTGCCACTGCTGAATGAAATCGGTACCACCGCCAACAGTGGTGCGATCATGAAAATGCTCATCAATAGACCGAACAACACATGAGCCTTGCGGGCGAGGTAAGCCTGTATGAAATGGTTCATGGGAGCTCCTTCAGCGCAGGCCGGCAATCTGGCGAATACCCACCAGGCGCGCGGCCAGCAGGTAAATGACCATGACACAGGAAATCAGCACCAGCCCGAGTGCCGAGGCCATGCCCCAATTGACGGTGGTGTTGGTATAGAACGCAATGAAATAGCCAAGCATCTGTTCGCGGGCACTGCCCACCAGGGTCGGCGTCACGTAGTAACCCGCCGCGACGATGAACGTGAGCAGGGTGCCGGAACCGATCCCCGTCAAGGTCAGGGGCAAGTAGACCTGCATGAACCCGCGTATGGGATGAGCGCCGAGTGAGGCTGAGGCGCGCATGAAATGGGGCGGGATATTTTTCATCACGTTGTACAGCGGCAGCACGCTGAACGGCAGCAGGATGTGCACCATCACGATGTACACACCCGACAGGTTGAAAATCATCGGCAGCGGGTGATCGATCAGGCCGAAGCGCAGCAGTAACGTGTTGACGATGCCTTTGTCCTGCAGTACCACGATCCAGGCCGTGGTTCGTGCCAGCAACGAGGTCCAGAACGGCAGCATGACCGCCAGAAACAGCAAGACTTGCAGGGCCGGTGAAGCCTTGACCATCAACGCGGCAAACGGAAAGCCCAGCAACAGACACAACAGCGAGACTATCAGGGCGGTTTTCAGGGTCTTGAAGGTCAAGTCCAGGTACACCCGCTGGCTTTCTTCGACCGGCGCGACACCTTGATCCGTTTGCTTCAAGTCCAGGGCGGCCAGCAGGTAATACGGCGTATAGGCCGGGGACGCGCGGCGAAAGTCCTCCCACACCTGTGGTGAAATCCAGCGTTCATCGATGGCGGCCAAACGCTCTCGGGCGCTCTGGCTTTCCGGGTTCGCCAGCGGCGTTCTGTAGGTCCGTGCGGTGTTCATGACCAGGAAGCGATAACCACTGTTCTCGTAGTTGAGGCGTCGTGCCGCCTCACCAATGACTGCATTGCTCGGGGCGTTGATAAAGTCTTGCTCGAGCGCATCGAACACCCGGTCAGTTGGCAGCGCCGTTGAATCCTTCGCCGGCTCGTCGACCATCGTCCTGATGGCCGTGGGGAACGCTTGTAGCAGTTCGGGATTGCTGACGGCCCGGTAGAACATCATGCCGATCGGCAGAGCGAAGAAAACACAGGTGTAAGCCAGCAGCGGCAAGAGCAGCAGCATCGAAACCCAGCGCTTGCGGCGACTGGATTGATAATGGGCGACGGCCAGCGTGTCGACGCAAGCCGGTGCATCTATTGAGGAAACGGACATAGTGAAACCCACCTTGATAAAACCATACTCGAACCGCGCCTCCGTCATCGGCGGCGCGGTCTTGAGGCCTGTTTACTGTGCGACCCAGCGGGTAAACCGGTTCATCAGGTCTTCCTCGTAGTTGACCCAGAACGGTGTATCGAGCAGCAGGGCATCTTTCATGTTGGCCGGGGCGTTGGGCAACGCGCTGGCCGTCTTCTCATCCATGGCCGCTATGGCCTTGCTGTTGACAATGCCGTAAGGAATCGCGTGGGCGAAATCGCTTTGGGCCTTGGCACCGAGGATGTAGTCGAGGAGTTGATAACTGGCGGTTTTGTTCGGGGTGTTCTTGATGATGGTCCAGTAGTCCATGCTGTACAGCTGTTGCTGCCAGATCAGTGGAAAATGGTTTCCCTGTTGATTGGCGATGGCGATCCGGCCGTTGTAGGCGGCACTCACGGCGATGTTACCGGCGGCCAGCCATTCCAGCGGCTGAGCGCCGGTTTCCCACCATTGGATGTAGGGTTTGATTTGGTCCAGTTTGGCAAATGCACGGTTCTGTCCCGCCGGGGTCGCCAGCAATTTATAGACGTCGGCCGGTGCGACACCGTCGGCCATCAAGGCAATTTCCAGGGTCATGCGTGCCTGTTTACGCAAGCCGCGTTTGCCTGGCCATTTCTGGACGTTCCAGAAATCAGCCCAGCTTTTCGGGCCGTCGGCGCCAAATTTTTTCGGGTCGTAGGTCATCACTTCGGACCAAACAAACGCCCCCACACCGCACTCCGAAAAGGCCTCGGGATTAACCTCGGGCGCATTCTTCAATTGTTTGTGATCCAGGTCTTCGAGCAGGCCCTGTTCGCAGGCCAATTCCATTTCGTTCTGGTCCATCTGCACCAGGTCCCACGTGGGATTACCTGACTCGACCATCGCTTTCTGTTTCGCCAGGCCGCCGCCGTAGCTGTCTTGAACCACCGGTTTGGCGCTTTGCGCGGCAAACGGTTTGAACCAGGCCTTGTCGAAAGCCTCCTGCGTGGCGCCACCGAAACCGACCACCGTCAGGTCGCGGGCCTGGGCGAGGGGGCCGGTCAGTGCCAGCGTGAGTACAAGGGCCAAGCGTGTTGAATGTGAGTGCATGGTGCAACTCTCCTGCTGAAGGAAAAGCAAATAGGGATTAGCGGGTGTACCGGCAGGAAAGCGGCTCAGGTCGAGTGATCGAAACTGTGCATAGTGATGACCTTCTTATTGTTGTGGGTGTGGTGTGTTTCGGTGGTGACAAGGGTTTTGGGTCAGGCGCGGAGCGGTGCTCAACCCTGCGCGAAAACCCGCGCGTCTTCGGGGCGCCAGCTAAAACCGATGCGCTGACCGTTGTTCAAGCCCTTGATAGCCTCATCGTTGGCGGTTTTCACAATCAGCGTGTCGTCGTTGCCCAGTTTCAAGTGAATGCGCAGGTGATCGCCCAGGTAGACACGGTCGGCCAGAGTTGCCTGATAGCTGTTCTGATTGATCGGGGACAGTCGGATGTTCTCCGGACGGATCAGCAGCTCGACTTTTTTTGAGGCGCCGATTGGCACCGTCACGCCCATGCCACGGGCCTCGAAACCAGCGTCAAGTGCGACCTCGACCTCATGCCCATGGCGTGCAACGAGACTCCCGCGCAATACATTGTTTTCACCGATAAACGTGGCCACGTAAGCGTTTTCAGGATGCTCATACAGCGAAACCGGATCGCCTATCTGGGCAATATCACCTTGATGAAACACGGCTACCCGGTCGGACATGGTCAAGGCTTCGCCCTGATCGTGGGTCACGTACACCACAGTGACGCCCAGTCTTCGATGCAACTGTTTGATTTCGTACTGCATGTGCTCGCGCAGGTTCTTGTCGAGAGCGCCGAGCGGTTCGTCCATCAGGATGACCTGTGGCTCGAATACCATGGCGCGGGCAAGGGCGACGCGTTGCTGCTGGCCGCCGGACAACTCCGTGGGGCGCCGTTGCTGCATGTCATGCAACTGGACCATCTCGATCGCACGCTTGACCTTGCTCTGCACCTCGATGCGATTGAGTCCGCGCATTTTCAATGGATAAGCCAGGTTCTCGGCCACGGTCATGTGCGGAAACAGCGCGTAGTTCTGGAATACCATGCCCATGCCGCGTCGGTGTGCCGGGACGTTCTGGATCGGTTTGCCCATCATGCGTATTTCGCCGCGGGTCGGGGTTTCGAAGCCGGCAAGCATCATCAGCGTGGTGGTCTTGCCCGATCCGGACGCACCGAGCAGCGTCAGGAATTCTCCTTGCGCGATGGAGAGATTCAGGTCCTTGATGATCAGCGTCTTGCCGTCATAACTCTTTTGCACATGGTTGAGGTCGATCAACGCACCGGATGAGTCGAGGGAATGGGCGAGGCTATTCATGAGCAGTGTCCCGTGGCGTGATTGACGTCGTTCAGCGCGTCCGTCAGGCGGCTGACCAGTTCGCGCAGCTGTGTCGGTTCAATAATGAAAGGTGGCGCCAGGGCGATTGAATCGCCCATGTTGCGCACGATCAGGCCGTGCTTGCGTGCCGCCAGTTCGACCTGCGCGCCGATCGCCACCTGCGCCGAAAACGAGCGTCGCGATGACTTGTCAGCCACCAGTTCCAGACCCGCAACCAGCCCGATGCCGCGGATTTCGCCAACCAGAGGGTGGTCGAACAGTGGCGCCAGTTCGCCGTGCAGAACCTCACCCAACTGGCGGGTGCGGGCAGGGATGTCCAGCTCCTGGTAGATGGATAGCGTCTCAAGGGCGACGGCGGCGGCCACCGGGTGCCCGGAGTAGGTGAAGCCATGTCCGAAGCCGTTCAGTTGCTGGCTCTGTTCTTCAAGCACTCGGTAGACCGGGCCGCTGACCACGGTGCAGGAAATTGGCTGATAGCCCGCCGAAAGGCTTTTGGCGCAAGCCATCATGTCGGGTGCAAAGCCCATCGTCTGATGGCCGAACCACTGACCGGTACGACCAAAGCCACAAATGATTTCGTCGGCCAGCATCAGAATGTCGTAACGGGCCAGCAGTGCCTGTACCGCGGAAAAATAGCCGGATGGCGGGACGATCACGCCGCCGGCTCCCATGACAGGTTCGCTGATGAAGGCAGCGATGGTGTCTGCTCCTTCAGCCTCGATGCGTCGCTGCAAGTCGGCGACCAAGCGTTCGCAGAAGGCGGCCTCAGACTCACCGGGCAAGCCATTACGGTAGTAATGGGGGCACTCGACATGAATCACCTGGTCCAGCGGCAAGCCGAATGCAGCGTGCATGTTTGGCAACCCGGACAGCGTCGCCCCCATCACCGTGGAGCCATGAAAACCTTTCTGGTGGGCGATGATTTTCCGCTTGTGCGTATTGCCCCGCGCCCGGTGCCAGGCCCAGGACATTTTGATCATCGAGTCGTTCGCTTCCGAGCCCGAACAGGCAAAAAACACTCTCGCATCCGGTAGTGGCGCGAGGGTGGCGATGCGTTCGGCTAAGCGTGCCGTCACCGCTGGAACCCGATGATTGAAGGTGTGGTAGTAGGGCAGCACGTCGAACTGGCGTTGTGCGGCGTCGGCCAGTCGACGATTGGAAAACCCCAGACTGGCACACCAGAGACCGGACATTCCTTCAATGTATCGCTGTCCGTGTTCGTCGATGACGTGGATGCCATCTCCGCGTTCGATGACCATCGGGCCTTGTTGTTGATGGCGCCGCAGGTTGGTCTGCGAGTGCAGGTGAAAGCGTTGATCTGCCTGGGCCAGAACGCTGGCTGCGGGGGTGTTTTCGTGCGGCACGAGTGGCATCTCCGAGAGCTGAAATCAATATAACTTATAAGATCGCAAAATTCGGCCTAGTCTGGCCGGGGCATTTCTGCCTGTTGGAAAAAATAACGCCAACGGCTTGTTGTTGCAATATATATCTTATAAGTTGTAAGAAGGAGGCCGTGAGAGCGGTCGCCTTTCTAACAACCATTCAGGAAATGCAGCCATGTCGATAGCCGCTCCACCCCCCATTCCCGTTCCGGTCGAGGACCTGAGTCCCGGGCACATCGCCCACCTCAAAGAGCGCGCGCTGTTTGTACGCCTGGAAACCGTGCGCCTGATTTCCATCGCCAAGGTGGGGCACTACACCTCGGTGTTTTCCTGTGCTGAAATTTTCTCGGCGCTGTATTACGACGCCATGCGCTTGCGCCACGGCGAGCCCAAGTGGCCAGGTCGTGATCGCTTCTTGATGGGCAAGGGACATGCCGCAGTTGGGCTGTATCCGTTACTGGCGGACTGGGGCTTTTTCGACAAGGCGCTGCTCGACGGCTATACGCGCCTGGGTAATCCGCTAGGTGATCACCCGGATATGCGCAAGGTCGCGGGGGTCGATTTCAGTTCCGGTTCCATTGGTCATGCATTGTCCGGCGGACTGGGCATGGCGTTGGGTGGACGGCTGCAGAACAATCCGTTCGATGTGTATGTGCTGCTTGGCGACGGCGAAATGCATGAAGGCCAGGTCTGGGAAGCGGCAATGGCGGCTGCGCATTACAAAACATCGAACCTGATCGCGATCATCGACCGAAACGGTTACCAGCTCGACGGCAAGGTCGACGACATCATCGGAATTGAACCGCTGGGCGACAAATGGCGCGCTTTCGGCTGGGACGTGCATGAGGTCGACGGGCATGACGTCGCCGCCGTGGCTCGTCTGTTGCGCCAGCTGAAAGCCGATACGCAACGCGAAAAGCCTGTCTGCGTGATCGCCTTGACCGTCAAGGGCAAAGGCGTCGAGTACATGGAAACCGAGCCCGGCTGGCATCTTGGCTGGTTGGCCGAGGAAGACGAATTGCTCGCTATCGAAGAAATCAAATCCAAAGGAGGTGTGCAATGAGCTCGCCCGTCAGCGCCGATACCTGGCAGTACCGGCAGATCAACGCTCGCGCCCCCGGCCTGAACTATTTGTCTGATGCGTTGATCGACCTGGTTGACGCCGGTCACAAGATCGCCGTCGGCACCGCTGACCTCCAGTACTCCAACGGCTTGAGTCGCTTCGCTCAGCGCCACCCCGAACTGTTTATCCAGTTCGGTATCTCCGAGCAAAACATGGTCACCGCGGCGGCGGGCATTGCCACCACCGGGAGCATGCCGTTTGTGGCGACATTCGCTTCATTCCTGGCCTTGCTCTGCTGCGAGCAGATTCGCATGGATGTGGCCTACAGCGCACTTCCGGTGCGGCTGATCGGACACCATTCGGGAATCAGCCTCGGTTTCTATGGCACCTCGCATCACGCCACCGAAGACCTGGCAATCACCCGCAGCATCGCTGATCTGACGGTCGTCGCACCCGCCGATGGCCCACAGTTGGCGGCGGCGATACGTGCCTCGATCAACCATTCGCAACCGATTTACTTCCGTATTGGTCGGGGCCAGGAACCTAACGTTTACCCCGATGACGTGGTGTTCGAGTTTGGCAAAGCCATCGTTCATGAGCGGGGTAGTGACCTGACCCTGATCGCCACCGGCAGCATGCTTCACCCGACGCTGGAAGCCGCGCAGGCCTTGCGCGCCAGTGGTTTATCGGTCGGGGTGATCGATATGCACACCATCAAACCGCTGGATCGTGATGCGGTGCTGCATGCGGCGGGCGAAAGCGGGTTGTTGATGACCGTCGAAGAACACAACGTGCTGGGAGGGCTGGGCGGTGCTGTGGCGGAAGTGCTGGCCGACACGGGTCAAGGGACGCGTTTGCGGCGTCACGGGATCGAAGATGAATACAGCCTCATTGCCCCGCCGACCCATCTCTATCGCCATTACCGGCTGGATGCCGTGGGTATTGAAGCCGTTGCCCGGGAGGCACTTGCCCCAGGAGTCGATCATGTTGCTTGACGCCAATCAGTCCTTGCATGAACGGGCTCGGCAGGTGTTGCCGGGCGGCCATCTGAGCCCGAGCCGCAAACTCGGTCAGCCTTATGCGTTTGTTCGTGCAGAAGGTCCGTATCTGTACGACGCCAACGGCGACCGTCATACCGATTTCCACTGTGGTTTCGGCGCGCATGTGCTCGGGCACGGCAATCAGGCGATTCGTCAAAAGGTTGCACACGTCAGCGAACGCCTTGACCTGATCGGCGCCGGCATTACCGATCTGGAAGTCGAGACGGCGCAAGCGCTGGTCGAGTGCATTCCCTGCGCCGAGCAGGTCGCGTTTTGCAACAGCGGCTCCGAAGCGACTTATCACGCCTTGCGCCTGGCGCGGGCCGTCACCGGCGCCAAACGGATCATAAAATTCCAGGGCGGATATCACGGCTGGCACGACTATGTGGCGATGAACGGCCAGACATCCCGTGAGCGCATGGACAGTTTCGACCCGATGTCTGACGGTATTCTGCTGGATGCCGCGCAGTACACGATCATCCTTCCGTATAACGATGCCGAGGCGGTGGAGCGTTACCTCAAGTCCAATCCGGGGGAGGTCGCGGCGATCATCGTCGAACCGATTGCCCACAACATGGGCTCGGTGACGGCATCGACGGCATTTCTGCGGGCGCTTCGGCAATTGACCGTCGAGCACGGCGTGATTCTGATTTTCGATGAGGTCATCACCGGCTTTCGTCATGCGCTGGGCGGCTATCAGTCGATCGTCGGCGTGACACCGGATCTGGCAACCTTCGGCAAGGCGGCTTCATCAGGTTATCCCGTGGGCTTGGTCGCCGGCCGTCGGGATCTGTTGGAGCGCGTAGGGCAGTCGGGCGACCGGGGCGTGTTCATGGGCGGAACGTTCAATGGAACGCCATCGACGCTGGCGGCGGTGCTGGCGACCATCGAGGAGCTTTCTCGCGAAGGCGTCTACGAACGCCTGTTCGCCATGGGCGACTATTTGCGCGGGCAGCTCGACGGCATTATCCAGCGGCTGGGCATTCCCGCTCAAAGTGCCGGATATGGGTCGGTCTGGCTGATGTACTTTTTCGAGGGGCCGTACAGCCAGTACCGTGATTTGTTGCGCAACGATGACGCGCTGGACCTGGCGTTTCGCAAGCGTTTGATCGAGCAGCGGATGATTTTTCAGCCATTACCCCTCAAGCGCCTGTACCTGTCGACCTCGCATACCACAAAGATTCTCGATGAAAGCCTCGACGTCATCGAAAACACCCTCAAGGCGCTGATTCGCTAGGCCGAGCAACGGAGAGCGGCACGCGCAGTGCCGCTCTTTCTGCATATGATTCCCAAACCGCTGTAGAGCGAGGTTGAGTGTTACTTATAGGATATAAGACAATGTATTTCAGATTTTTGGCGCAACCCCGACAGGCTGCGCAATAAAAAGCATTATCCAGGAGTTCGACCGTGCAGATTCAACCGCTGGAACAAGGCAACCTGTCCGCCCGCGCCTATTACGCCATTCGCGAAGGACTGATCGCCGGCAACTTCCGGCCCGGCGAGCGACTGGTCATGCAAGACCTGGCCGACAAGCTTGGCACCAGCGTCACCCCAGTCCGCGAAGCCTGCCTGAGGCTGGTCAGCGAGCGCGGTCTCGAGTTGCGTTCGGGCCGTTTTGCCATGGTTCCGGAGCTGACCATGAGCCGGTATTTGGAGGTGCGCACGATCCGCATCGCACTGGAAGGCCTGGCCGCTGAGCTCGCCACGCGCAACGTTACGCCGCAGGACCTGACTCGGCTGGAAGAACTGCATGCCAGTTTTCAACAAGCCGACCAAGCCAACGACGGTCCGCAAGCAATGCATTTCAACCGTGAGTTCCACTTCACGGTCTACCGGTTGGCGGCAATGGACATGCTGACTGCCCAGATCGAAGGGTTGTGGGTTTCCATGGGGCCGATCCTCAATCTGTTTTACACCAAGGGGCATAACACCTACATCGGTGCCGACGAGCATCTGGTACTGATCGAAGCCCTGCGCGAGAAAAAGCCGGCCAAGGCGCGCAAGGCCATTGCTGAAGACATTATGCGCGGTGGTGTCAGCATCATCGGCTTCATTACCGAAAGCGAAGGCAAGTAATCCGAGATTGAAGTAGATAACCCACCAGTTCCTCGATACGGACCTGGGGAATGTTGGCCGCACGGCACGGCGACGTGTTCTGGGAGTTAATCCAGGGCGTGGGGAAGGGGCGGGATTGATGGATTGCGACCAGTTGCCGAAGGAAATCATCAAGCAGCAGCGATGCCCGGCGTTGCACCGGACATCGCGCTAACACTCAAACTCGCTCAAAAATCGCCGCAATTCCCTGACCACCGCCAATGCACATGGTCACCAACGCATATCGTCCGTTGATGCGCTGCAGTTCGTGAATGGCTTTGGTGGCAATCATTGCGCCGGTCGCGCCCACTGGGTGACCGAGGGAAATACCCGAGCCATTCGGGTTGACCTTGGCCGGGTCTAGGTCCAGTTCCTGGCTGACCGCACAGGCCTGGGCGGCGAAGGCGATGTTGGCTTCGATCACGTCCATATCAGCCACGGTCAGGCCTGCGCGTTTGAGTGCCAGGCGCGTGGCGGGAATCGGGCCCAGGCCCATCAGTTCTGGCTCAACACCGGCGTGGGCATAGCTGACTAGGCGAGCGAGCGGGCGCAGGTTGTTGACCTGCACCGCGCTGCCGGTGGCCATGACCAGTGCCGCAGCGCCGTCGTTCAGGCCCGAGGCATTGCCGGCCGTGACTGAACCGTCCTTCTTGAACGCCGGCTTCATCTGCGCGAGTTGTTCCAGGGAAGTGGAACGCGGGTGCTCGTCGATGCTGAACAGCGTCGTTTCCTTGCGGCCACGGATTTCGACCGCTGCGATCTGCTCACTGAAGTAGCCATTGGCGATGGCGAACGCCGCGCGTTTTTGATCTTCCAGGGCTAGAGCGTCTTGCATGTCGCGGGTGATGCCGTTGCGCTCGGCAATGTTTTCGGCGGTGATGCCCATATGGATGCCATGGAACGGGTCATGCAGGATGCCCAGCATGTAGTCGATGGCCTGGACGTTGCCCATGCGCGCGCCCCAACGGGCGGACGGCATCAGGTACGGGCCGCGGCTCATGGACTCGGCACCGGCGCCGATGGCAATCTCGGCGTCGCCCAGCAGCAAGGTCTGGGCCGCGCTGATGATGGCTTGCAGGCCGGAACCGCAGAGGCGGTTGACGTTGTAGGCGGGGGTTTCCTTGGGGATACCGGCGTTCATCGCGGCGACCCGGGAAATGTACGCGTCGCGGGTCTCGGTCGGGATCACGTTGCCCATCACCAGATGGCCGATTTGCGCCGGGTCCACGCCGGAGCGCTCCAGGGCGGCCTTGACGGCCGTGGTCGCCAGATCGGCCAGCGGGACATCTTTGAGCGAGCCACCAAAGGAGCCGATGGCGGTGCGTGCGGCGCTGACAACAAATACGTCTGGGGTGTTCATGAAGGCTTTCCTGTAGATGGGTTCTTTTCAGTGCTGCGATTAACCAGTGCGTTCAACGCTGCCTGCGCTTCAGGGGTGGTCAGGCGCTTGATGAACAGCAAGTTCTCCTGGCGAATGGTGGCTTGCAGTTCCGGCATGGACGTCTGCTTGAGCAGTTGCCGGGTCTGACGCAGGGATTCCTGGGGGAGCGCCAGCAGGCGACGAGCCATGCGCTCGGCGGCCGCCAGGCACTGTGGCCCGTCGTCGAACAGTTCGTTGGCCAATCCGCACGCGACGGCGGCGGCACCGTCCAGGCTGTCGCCCCACAGCAGCAAGCGCGCCGCCCGGGCATGACCGAGCAGGCGCGGCAGCAGCAGGCTGGCGCCGAACTCCGGGCACAGGCCCAGGTTCACGAACGGCATGCGCAACCGGGCATTGCGCGTGACCAGCACCTGATCGCAATGCAGCAGCAGGGTGGTGCCGATGCCGATGGCCGCTCCGCAGACCGCCGCGATCAACGGTTTTTGCAGGTGGATCACCACGCGCATCAGGCGAAACGCCGGGCTATCCAGATCGGTCGGCGGATGCTGGAGAAAATCCGCCAGGTCGTTGCCACTGGTAAAGCAGGTGTCGCCACCGGTGACAATGATCACGCCGATTTCAGCGTCTTCATCAGCGGCCAGCAACAGATCGGCCAGCTGCGTGTACATGCGGTTATTCAGCGCGTTGAGCTTGTCGGGGCGGTCAAAGGTGAGCGTCAGTACACCTTCGTTTCGTTCTTGTTTGATCAGGTCGTTCATGTACGTGCCCTGGGTGATCGCTATGAACGGCACTCTAAGCGCGGGACCGGCGCCGGATCTATGACAAAACCAGTCAACGAAACTGCCGCTTTTTGCCATGTCGGCCGTCGCGAGCGCCACAAACCGGCCCACACACCCATTCGGGGTATGGCGCGGTTGGTTGAATCGACCAATAGTGGATTCATCCGCTCATCCAGATCGGAACTCGCTTGATAAGGTGAATTTGCTATGCGCAAGGCCTTCTTGGTGATGCTTGGTGCGTTGATTGTGCCGCTGTCGGCAGCCGTCCACGGCGCCGAAGTGGACGATAGCCACACGCTGCGGCTGTATAACTGGGCGGATTACATTGGCGAAAAAACCATTGCCGACTTTCAGAAAGCCACCGGCATCCGGGTGATCTACGACACCTTTGATGCCTATGAAACGGTTCAGGCCAAGTTGCTCACCGGTCACTCCGGCTATGACCTGGTGGTGTTGAACGCTTCCCTCGCACCACCGCTGATCAAAGCCAAAGTGTTCCAGCCGCTCGATAAAAAGTTGCTGCCAGGCTGGGCCAACCTGGACCCGAAAGTCTTGCAGGACTTGCAGGGGTTCGATGCCGGCACGCTGTACTCGGCGCCCTATACCTGGGGCAGCAATGGCATCACGTACAACGTCGACAAAATCAAGGAGCGCATGCCGGACGCGCCGATTGGCTCGTTGGCGATGATCTTCGACCCTAAAATCGTCTCGCGCTTTGCCGATTGCGGCGTGACCCTGGTCGATGCGCCCACTGAAGTCATTCCACTGGCGCTGAAGTACATGGGGCGCGACCCGCGAAGCGCCGCGCCGGAGGACCTCAAGGCCGCCCAGGATTTGCTGCTGTCGGTCAGGCCGTACATCCGCAAGTTCGACTCGGTCAACTACCTGACCAGCCTGCCCAATGGCGATGTGTGCATGGCCATGACCTGGTCCGGCGATTACGCGACCGCCATGGCTCGCGCCGAAGAAGCCAAACTGAAGATCAAGCTGGCCTATTTCATTCCCAAGGAAGGTTCGCTGATCTGGTTCGACAACCTGTACATCCCCGCCGATGCGCCCCACGTGGCCAACGCCCACACGTTCCTCGATTACTTGATGCAGCCACAAGTCATGGCCGACGTGACGGACTTCATTCACTACGCCAACAGCAACGCGGCGGCCACACCGTTAGTGCACGCCGACGTGCGCAATAACCCGGCGATTTATCCCGATGACGAAACCCGCCAGCGGCTGTTTCCGCAAAAAACCCAGGATGCAAAAGAGATGCGTGCCATGACCCGGGTCTGGAGCACGGTGAAGAGCGGGATTTGATCGTTTACCCCCTTTGGTTTGAGGTTTGTGTATGGCTACTCCAACTCAGAAAATGCTGTCGAGCGTTGATAACGCCCATTTGCTCAAAGCTGATAAAGCCCACTACATGCACGGCTATCACATGTTCGACGAACACGCCGAACAGGGTGCGCTGAACATTGTGGCCGGTGACGGCGCTTATATTTACGACACCCAGGGCAACCGCTTTCTCGATGCGGTGGGCGGCATGTGGTGCACGAACATCGGGTTGGGCCGAGAGGAAATGGCACTGGCGATTGCCGACCAGGTCCGTCAACTGGCGTACTCGAACCCGTTTTCCGACATGTCGAATAACGTCGCCATCCAGTTGTGCGAGAAACTCGCCAGCCTTGCCCCCGGTGACCTCGATCACGTGTTCCTGACCACCGGCGGATCCACTGCCGTGGACACCGCTTACCGGTTGATTCAGTACTATCAGAACTGCCGTGGCAAACCGGAAAAGAAGCACGTCATCGCCCGTTTCAACGCGTATCACGGCTCGACCACCCTGACCATGTCGATCGGCAACAAGGCCGCCGACCGTGTGCCGGAATTCGATTACGCCAACGACAAGATTCACCACGTCTCCAACCCAAATCCTTACCGGGCGCCGGATGGCATGGACGAGCCGCAGTTTCTCGAGTTTCTGATCAAGGAGTTCGAAGACAAGATCCTGTCCATCGGCGCAGACAAGGTCGCGGGCTTTTTTGCCGAGCCGATCATGGGCTCCGGCGGCGTGATCATTCCGCCCAAGGGTTACCTGAAACGCATGTGGGAAGTCTGCCAGCGCTACGACATTCTGTTTGTCGCCGACGAGGTGGTGACGTCGTTCGGGCGCCTGGGCAAGTTCTTCGCCTCGTATGAGGTGTTCGATGTTCAGCCGGACATCATCACCACGGCCAAGGGGCTGACGTCGGCTTACTTGCCGTTGGGCGCGTGCATTTTTTCCGACCGTATCTGGAAAGTGATTGCCGAGCCCGGCAAGGGCCGTTGCTTCACCCACGGCTTCACCTACAGCGGCCACCCGGTCTGCTGCACGGCGGCACTGAAAAACATCGAGATCATCGAGCGCGAACACCTGCTGGAGCATGTCGACGTGGTCGGCGCGTATCTGGAACAGCGTCTGGCCACACTCAGCGACTTGCCGCTGGTGGGCGATGTGCGCTGTCAGAAGTTCATGGCCTGCGTGGAGTTCGTGGCCGATAAACGCACCAAGGCGTTGTTCGCCGACGAGATCAATATCGGCGAGATGATTCACTCCAGGGCGCAGGCCCGGGGGCTGCTGGTGCGGCCGATCATGCACCTCAATGTCATGTCGCCGCCGCTGATCCTGTCTTGCGCTCAAGTGGATGAAATCGTCGAGACCCTGCGGGTGTGCATTCTTGAAGTGGCGGGCGAACTTGAGCAGAACGGCCTGTATTTCGGCCAATGAGTTCGTCGAATCCGCGGTTATCAGGTGCCGGTTCACCCGCTAGACTGCGGGGCATGAGCAAACCAAACGATGACACATTGATCGCCTTGCCCTTCGGCGCCTTGCATAAATGGCACGGCGAAATGCGCCAGGCCTTCGCCCATATCGATGAGCCCGACGCGCTGAGCTTTTTGGCGTCGGCCTTCGGGCATCTGGTGGCTATCGAATCGGTGATGATCAGCCTGGAACACAAGGACCGCCCGCCACAATTGTTGTATCAGCGGGGCATCCCGGAAAAATACCGGGAGTCGATCATCGACCGCTATTTTTCCGGGGGCTACCTGCTCGACCCGTTTTGCCTGGCGGTGGAGCAGGGGCTGGCCGAAGGGTTTTATCACCTGGAGGACATTGCCCCGGACAACTTCTTCGACAGTGAGTACTACAAGACTTACTACTTGAAGGCCGGGAGTTCGGAGGACAGTTTTTACATTGTCGATACCGGCCATGACACCCAGGTGTCGGTGAGCCTGTTTCAAGGCTTCGGCGGGGAAAGTCTGCGGCTTGAACAGCTGAACCTGCTGCGGGCGGTTGAGCCGCTGGTGCGCGAATTCATCCGCGAGTTCAGCTGCCGGGGCTTGCAGCTCAGCGCCGTCAATGAGGGCGTGCGTGACGATCTCAAACAACGTGTGCAGTCCGCCTTCGAGCAGTTCGGCTGCGACTTGCTGACCGAGCGCGAGCGGGAAGTGGCGCACATGGTGCTACGGGGGCACTCGGTGAAATCCACGGCCAGCCAGATGAGCATCTCGCCGGAGACGGTGCGCATGCACCGCAAGAACCTTTATCTGAAGTTGAACATCGGTTCACAGTCGGAATTGTTTGCGCTGTTTATCGAGTGGCTGCGCAAGCACTGATCCAACCGCCAGCCGCTCCCACAAGGCATCACCATAGAAGACGGGATGAGCAATTAGCCGGGTCTTCGAACCACTACGGATCTGACTTTTTATCTACCTGGGGAGCCAAGGGGCTATCCAGCACCCAATGCATTTTCTGAAAGGCTTTGCGCTCGCGCGCGACCGCAGCGTCCCATTCATCCCCGAACGCTTTGCCCGAGCGGACCAGCTCCATGACCGCCGCCGTTGCGGCGGTCAGTTCGAGGCGGGCCTGGCGCAGGTCTTCGTTGAACTTCTCAATCGTCATCCATGCACTCTGAAAGTCGTCGCAGCCGTTTGTATGACCGGGAAGCAGATTTTTTCGGCCAGATTTGAGGGTCGATTGGTCGCAGGTCATCGAGGTTCAACTAGAATTTTAGACGTCGGAAGGCAGGTTGCAGCCGCGCTCAAACAACAAAAACAGTGCAAAACAAGGGGCATCCAACCTTGAAAATTTCAGCCCTCTGCGCTACCGGGAGCTTGTTGGTTTCGACTGCGGTGTCTGCCACCGGGATTATTCCTGTCCTCGACCTGGACTTCACACGACCGGCTGTCGAGACCCTGAAAAAAATCGGCATCAATGACGCGTGCATTATTGCCGCCTCCAACCCTGCAGCGTTCACCTACTGCCGGGAAGGGTCATCAACGCTCTGGAAATATCAGGCGCTGGATCTGGAACAACAGGCGTCGATCCTTAAAGGCGAACAGCGACCCGCCACGGATTTCGGGCGAATCACCGTGGTGGAAGTTGACAGTGCCGCCTGCCTGGAAGACACCCCTGCGCCTTTGATCAAGCCGGCTATCACTCGCGGGTTGGCCTTGGGCGTGATCTTGCTGTTTTTGTTGATCGGCTTTCGATACACCTACCGGGCGATCATGCCCCACCGCGATGACCACGAAGTGCTGTCGGACGCGTCCTTGCAACGATTGACCGGATACTTGCCGGCAAAGGCGCTGGGAGCGTTTGGTATTGCCGCTGCCGTGACGCTGGTTTACTGCTTCTGGTGACATCACCGGTAACAGCGTTCGTCCGGACAACTCGGTCAACTGTGGGAGTGAGCCTGCTGCCTGTTTGGCGTACATGTTTAAAGGCGTTTAAGGTTACTTCCTGAAAGCTACAGCGCCTTGCGCCATTGCCTACGACTACGCCAGAATCCGCCGGCTTGTGCGCTTTGGACCCCGTCGGTAACTTGATCCCCGTCACTGATTCCCAGTGATCGGGTTTAGTAGCCCGAAGGTTTGAAGGCTGCACAAGAGTCTGTCAGACAGGTGTTCCAATGCCTGTCCCTGATGGTGGCTGTGCGCAGGGCGCCCTCGGGCGCGCCGGCTTTGCCTTCTTTCCCCGGTCTACTAACCTGCGTACAGCCGCCACCCCTTGTATTAGTAGCGAGGTGTGGCTGCCCATTAAGGAAGAAAGGCATATGTGCAAAGTTACTCCAAACCCGCCAGACACTGATCCGGCATCCCCCTACGAATCACTCGATTCCAAAAAACTCCACGAAGCCGCCGAACGCGCCCTCGACCATTACCTCAACCCCGCCGCCCTCAAAATCCCGGTCTTCGAAAACCGAGCACCATGTTCATGATTGCACCGGACATCAAAGACGAAGACCTGCTGGCGCACACCTGCGAATCACTGGCCTCGGCCAGCGTCATGACTGCTGATTTCGCGGCGTACCTGGAAGGCCCGCATCGGCATACGGCGCTGGGAATCCAGCAGATCATCATGCAAGCGGAACTGGCGGTGAACCGGATGATGGATAACGTCGACGTACCCCAGTAAGCACCGCCCCTGTGGCGAGGGAGCTTGCTCCCGCTTGAGTGCGCAGCACTCACAAGATTTGCATGCATTGCGAAAATCTTGGGGCTGCTGCGCAACCCAGCGGGAGCAAGCTCCC
>NZ_JASCOM010000419.1:0-3133 GCF_029959925.1 Pseudomonas sp. PS02303 | reverse complement strand
GGCAAGCCTCGCTCCTACAGGATTTGCGTGATCCCGATATTTGGCACGATGCAAACCCTGTAGGAGCGAGGCTTGCCCGCGAAGAACGATTACTCGCGCCTCCTGACTCACAAAAAAATGCCTGCCAACCACTTCAACACCCACTGCCCCGATTGGGCGACTGCCCTGCTCAATGGTTTCAGCCAGATCTTCCTCCAGCGCCATCCGCTGTTTGGTCTGCTGTGCCTGTTGGCGATTCTTTTCACCGCACCTACCCTGCTCGGCGGTGCGCTGCTGGGCGGCGTCGCCGGGTTGCTCACTGCGCAACGACGCGGTTACGCCAAGGCCGATCGTCAGGCCGGGCTGTTCAGTTACAACGGTGTCTTGCTCGGTCTTTTGCTGAGCCTGTATTTCCCTTGGTCAGCACTGTTGCCGCCGCTGATCATTGCTGCGGGCGGACTGAGTGCGATGCTGACTCAGCAATGGTTCAAACGCGTCCGGGTCAGCCATTACCTGCCTGCCTATACGGCGCCCTTCGTTGGGTTGGGCTGGGTGCTTCTGTGCTTCGCCACTCCCTCGACAAAAGCGCATCTGATCGAAATCAACACGCTGAACATGCTCGCCGCACCGCTGAAAGGCTTCGGCCAGGTGATGTTCCTCGGTCATCCGCTGGCCGGGGCGATGATTGCCGTGGGTTTGCTGATCGCTGATCGTCGCGCCTTTTGCTGGGCGTTATTGGCGTCTGTCGCGGGCATGGGCTGGAGCCTGCTGCATCACGACGCTTACAGCGCATTGATCGGCCTCGGTGGCTATAACGCCGTACTCACCGCCCTCGCCTTGAGCTCGCTGCGCCAGCAGCCGTGGCTGCCGCTGGCTGGCATCGCATCAGCGTTGTTGCTGACGCCGGTGTTTTCCGCCATCGGTCTGCCGACGCTGACCGCGCCGTTCATCCTCGCCTGCTGGCTGGTCCGCACGGTTGTTCAACTGCTCGGCATCACCGCTGTCACCCGTGCGCCTTGCGCTATTGAGGAGAATCAACCTAGGCTTCGCTGATCATTGGTTCAGGCGGTATCCATGGACAGCAGCAAAAACTGGCGTGAAGAGCTTTACGTCATGGTTTTCCAGAGCGACACCAAGGCGGGGCGGCGCTTCGACGGCATCCTGCTGTTGATTATCCTCGCCAGCATCGTGATCGTGATGCTCGACAGCATCGACACGGTCCACAAGAACTACGCCGACGTGCTGGCGTACATCGAGTGGGGCTTCACCGTCATCTTCGCCATCGAATATGGCTTGCGCCTGTATTGCTCGCCCAAGCCGTTACGCTATGCGTTCAGCTTTTACGGGCTGGTGGATCTGCTGGCGATCGTGCCCGGCATCCTGGCGCTGTATTACGCCGATGCGCAGTACCTGCTGATCATCCGGATCATTCGGATGCTGCGGATTTTCCGCGTGCTCAAGCTCAGCCCCTACCTCAAGCAAGCCAACTATTTGATGTCGGCGCTGCGCGGCAGCAAGCAGAAGATCGTGGTGTTTCTGGTCAGCGTCTGCACGCTGGTGACGGTGTTCGGCACGTTGATGTACGTGATCGAAGGCCCGGAACACGGCTTCACCAGCATTCCCAAAGGCATCTACTGGGCGATCGTCACGCTGACCACGGTGGGCTTCGGCGACATCGTGCCCAAGACGCCGTTGGGCCAGGTGATTTCGTCGCTGGTAATGATCACCGGTTACTCGATCATCGCCGTGCCGACCGGTATTTTCACCGCCGAACTGGCCAATGCCATGCGTGGTGAACAGCTGCAACACGACTGCCCTGTGTGCAAGAAAACCAGTCACGAACACGGTGCGGCATTCTGCTCGCGGTGCGGCAACGCTCTGTTTAAGAAACGGGAATAAGCAAAGAGCTTTTTAATCTTTAAGGGTCTATGCGAGCCCGGCTATAGTCGCTGGCAAATTGCCTCACTTTTAAATCAGAACAAGGACTGCGCAGTGAAAAAACTCTTTGGCGCCTCACTTCTGGCCGCTGGCCTGGCATTGACCAGCGTGGCTCAGGCCGCACCGACCCTGCTCAACGTTTCCTACGACGTGATGCGCGATTTCTACAAGGACTACAACACTGCGTTCCAGAAACACTGGCAAGCCGAGCACAACGAGAACATCACCCTGCAGATGTCCTTCGGCGGCTCCAGCAAACAGGCGCGTTCGGTGATCGATGGCCTGCCGGCTGACGTCATCACCATGAACATGGCCACCGACATCAACGCCCTGGCGGACAACGGCAAACTGATCCCGGACAACTGGGTCACCCGCCTGCCGAACAACAGCGCACCGTTCACCTCGGCCACCGTGTTCATCGTCCGCAAAGGCAACCCGAAAGCCCTGAAAGACTGGCCTGACCTGCTCAAGGACGGCGTGCAAGTGATCGTACCGAACCCGAAGACCTCGGGTAACGGTCGCTACACCTACCTGTCTGCCTGGGGGTATGTGCTGAAAAACGGCGGTGACGAGAACAAGGCCAAGGATTTCGTCGGCAAACTGTTCAAGCAAGCGCCGGTGCTCGATACCGGTGGCCGTGCCGCGACGACCACGTTCATGACCAACCAGCTCGGTGACGTGCTGGTGACCTTCGAAAACGAAGCGGAAATGATTGCCCGTGAGTTTGGTCGTGACCAGTTTGAAGTGATCTACCCAAGCGTCTCCGCTGAAGCCGAGCCGCCGGTGTCGGTGGTCGACAAAACCGTCGACAAAAAAGGCACCCGCGCCGCGGCCGAGGAATACCTGAAGTACCTGTGGTCCCCGGAAGGTCAGGAAATTGCAGCGGCCAACTACCTGCGTCCGCGTGACCCGGCGGTGCTGGCCAAGTACACCGATCGCTTCCCGAAAGTGGACTTCCTGTCGGTGGAGAAGACCTTTGGTGACTGGCGCACCGTACAGAAGACCCACTTCAATGATGGCGGGGTCTTTGATCAGATCTACAGCGGCCAGTAATTCCTGAGCCCAACGAGAAAGGCGACCTGAGAAGGTCGCCTTTCTCGTGGTCGAACACAAAACCCAAGTTCACTGAAGATCCTCTGTAGGAGTGAGCCTGCTCGCGATAGCGAAGTGTTATTCAACATTGATATCAACTGACATTCCGCTATCGCGAGCAGGC
>NZ_JASCOM010000418.1:0-3150 GCF_029959925.1 Pseudomonas sp. PS02303 | reverse complement strand
GGCTCACTCCCACACTGGATCTGTGTCGTTCACAAATCCCCTGTGGGAGCGAGCCTGCTCGCGAAGGCGTCCTGACAGACGCCGAAGCTTTTTAAGGCTTACGCTTACGCGGCCCAGTGTTAAACACCGGCACTTTGCGCACAGGCTTGATCGAAGGCTCCGGCGCCGAAGCATCCCCACTCTCGACCCACTTACCCAGATTGCGTTTACCGCCACCGGAGGTCTTCGGCTTCTTCGGTTTTTTCGGCTTCTTGACGACCTGACCGCTGGCGTCGGTATCCGGCACCCGGTGCTCAGGTTCGAAGTCATGTTCCATCTGCCGCGGCAATGTCTGACGGGTCAACGTCTCGATAGCCGACAGCAGATTCACTTCATCGGCACACACCAGCGAAATGGCCTGCCCGCTTGCACCCGCGCGACCGGTACGACCGATCCGGTGGATGTAGTCCTCCGCCACGATCGGCAGGTCGAAGTTGACCACCAATGGCAAATCTTCGATATCCAGACCACGGGCCGCAACGTCGGTGGCCACAAGAATCTGCACTTCACTGGCCTTGAACCGGTCCAGCGCACGCTGACGGGTTGCCTGCGGTTTGTCGCCGTGGATGCCGTCGGCATTGATGCCCAGGCCCTGGAGTTTTTCCACCAGCGCGTCCACACCATTGCGGGTCTTGGCGAACACCAGCACCTGCTTCCACTTGCCCTTGCGCATCAAGTGAACGAACAGTTCAGGCTTGCGCTTCTTGTCCACCACCACGACCCACTGCTTGACGGTGCTGGCAGCGACGTTGCGCGGGCTGACTTCGATGCTCAGCGGATCGTTGAGCATTTGTCCAGCCAGCAAGCGGATCGCGTCGGAGAACGTCGCGGAGAACAGCAGCGTCTGACGTTGCTTGGGCAGCACGCGATAGATATTCCCCAGCTCCTCGGAGAAACCCAGATCAAGCATGCGATCGGCTTCATCCAGAATCAGGGTTTGCAGCTGATTGAACTTGAGGGCCTTCTGGCGATACAGATCGAGCAAACGACCCGGCGTCGCCACCAGCACGTCAACACCCTTGCGCAGCTTCATCATTTGCGGGTTGATGCTGACGCCGCCGTACACGGCATAAGTGCTCAACGGCAGGTTCTCGGCGTACTGACGCACGGCTTCGTGAACCTGTTCGGCCAGTTCGCGGGTCGGCACCAGGATCAGTGCGCGCACCGAGTTAGACGCCACTTTCGGCCCTTCCATGGCCAACAATTGCAGGAGCGGCAGCGCGAAGCCGGCGGTCTTGCCAGTGCCGGTCTGGGCGGCGGCCATCAGGTCGCGACCGGCCAGCACCGCCGGAATGGCTTGCGCCTGAACCGGCGTCGGGGTCTGGTAGCCGAGCGTCTCGAGAGAGCGCAGCAAGGGTTCGATCAGGCCAAGGGTGGCGAAAGTCATGGGATTACCGTAGGAAAATTCAGCGCAGTTGTGCAAAACGAGTGTGCAATGGCGCGCAGTTTACCCTAATTCACACGGGATTCTGTCGGCACCGCTACGGCAGGTTGAACGGGAGTCCGACGCCACTGCGGCAATCCGATCAACACCACGGCACTGATAATCACCAACATGGCCAGCGCTTCTTCGATACCAATGGTCTCCCCGGCAAATACGATCCCCAGCAACACCGCGACCGCCGGGTTGACGTAGGCATAACTGGTCGCCGCCGCCGGACGCACGTTTTTCAACAGGTACATGTAAGCGTTGAAGGCGATGATCGAACCGAAGAAGGTCAGGTAGGCCAGGGCTGCCCAGCCTTCGATCGGCGGCATCGCCTGCAGATGCTCGCCGCTCAGCGCGCTGCCGATCAGCAATGCCACGCCGCCCACCAGCATTTCCACGGCACTGGCCATGGCGCCTTGGGGCAATGGCAATTGTTTGCTCCAGACCGAGCCGAACGCCCAGGACGCGGCCGCGAACACCAGCAACGCCGCACCCAGCGGGCTCGATTGCAGGTTTGAACCAAGGTTGAGCATGGCGATGCCGATCAGCCCGAGCACAATCCCGGCCCATTCGAGACGAGTATTGCGCGCGCCCCAGAAGTAACCGCAGAGCAAGGTAAACAGCGGCACTGTCGCCACCGCCAGTGCCGCAACACCGGAAGCGACACCCGTGTGTTCGGCCACACTGACCGCGCCGTTACCGCACGTCAGCAGCAAAATTCCGATGATCCCGGCGGCTTTCCACTGCGCCCAGGTCGGGGCCGGTGCCCCGCGCCAGCGCAGGAAGGCGTACATCAAACTCCCGGCGATCACGAAACGGATGCCGGCGAGCAGCAACGGCGGCCAGTACGCCACGCCGATGCGGATCACCAGGTAAGTCGAGCCCCAAATCACGTACAACGCGAAAAAGGCGGCGATCAACGGTAAGGGGAAACGACGTAAGCCAGGCATGGGCAGCTCGATGACAGGACAATGTGAACGGCTATTCTAGAAAGGCCAGCGGCTTAAAATAAGTTACAAAACCTGTTTATAGCGCCGGTACACTTTTCAAAACACGGAGATTGACGCTATAAGCCGTGTTTTCAAAAGTCAGTCATTTTTCAGGTATACGACGATGGATAAATACGACCGCATGCTGCTCAGCGCCCTGCTGGAAAACGGCCGTGCGTCCTACGCCGACCTGGCGCGCAAGGTCAACCTGTCCGCCCCGGCCGTGGCCGAGCGCGTGGCCAAACTCGAGGCCAGCGGGGTGATTACCGGTTACCAGGCGAAAGTCGACATGGCCAAGCTTGGGCTGCCGATCCAGTGCGTGATCGAGTTGCGCCTGAACCAGCATGGCAACCAGAAGGCCTACGACGACCTGATCAAAATCCCACAACTGACGGAATGCCACCGGGTCACGGGTGATCCGTGCGTGATCATGCAGGCTGCGGTGGGCTCGATGCCGGAGCTGGAAGAGCTGATCAACCGGATCGCCAAGTTCGGGTTCAGCAAGACCTCGATTGTGCTGTCGAGCGCGATAGAGAAGCGCGTGCCGCTGGGGCAACTGGAAGGCAACAGCAAAGTCTGAAAACGGCGCAGTCCCTGTAGGAGCGAGCCTGCTCGCGATAGCGGAGTATCAGTCGACATCAACGTTGAATGATAAATAGCTATCGCGAGCACGCACACTCCCACACGGGATTT
>NZ_JASCOM010000417.1:0-3158 GCF_029959925.1 Pseudomonas sp. PS02303 | reverse complement strand
CGATAGCGGTGGGTCAGGCAACATCAATGCTGGCTGTGACGGCCTCATCGCGAGCAGGCTCACTCCTACAGGGGTCAGGCGATTGCCTGGCGCATTGCGAGCAACAGCAGAAAATGCAGCGGATACAAGGCATACGCCCAACGCCGCATTGGCGGCGGCTGGAAATGCCGGGTATGTCGCAACAGGAACAACCCGAGCAATGGCGCAATCAGACAAGCGGCAATGCCGAGGAAGGCTGCACGGTTGCCGATCCGCGCGGAGTAAAACAGCACTTCCCATTGATTCGCCGCCAGGCACACCAACCCCGGCAACAGGCTGAAATACCAGGGCCGGTGGATCACCAGCAACGTCGCCAGCGGCAGCAGCACCCCGAAGAATCCAAACATCAGCCACTGCGGGAACAGCGCCGCCAGCGCCAGCGCGACCACCGCGAGCAGTCGTGATTGCAGGCGTTGATCCTGCCAGCCGCGGGCCACCAGCAATCCCAGCGCCAGCGTAGGCAACACGTTCAAGGTGTCGGGATCGGGAATGTACATCCGGTAGGGAATTTCGCTCAGGGCGCTGAACAACAGCAACCAGCCCAGGTAACGCCACTGGCCGTCGGTCGTCGTGGCACCAGTGCGCGCAAGGTTGGCCGCCATCGCCAGGCAGAACCACGGAAACGCCAGCCGTCCCGGCACATACAGCAGATCGACGGAGTAACCGACATATCGCAGGTGATCGAGCACCATGCTCAATAGCGCCAGCCACTTGAGCAGATCCAGTGCCCCATCCCTTTGCGTCATGTGCATAATTGCCCGTCGTCTTTGTAGTGTTCTGTCAGACGCATCCCGTGTGCTCGCCGGATGATCTTCGGTAAAGTGCGCACCATCATTGACCACGAGGCGCTTCACCATAAGCGTCTCGACCACGGAAAGCAGGGCCATGACCGATAAGAGCCAACAATTCGCCAGCGACAACTATTCCGGTATCTGCCCTGAAGCCTGGGCTGCCATGGAACAGGCCAACCACGGCCACCAACGCGCTTACGGCGACGATGAATGGACCGCACGCGCGTCCGATGATTTCCGCAAACTGTTCGAAACCGACTGCGAAGTGTTTTTCGCCTTCAACGGCACCGCGGCCAACTCGCTGGCCCTGTCGTCGCTGTGCCAGAGTTACCACAGCGTGATCTGCTCGGAAACCGCCCACGTCGAAACCGACGAGTGCGGCGCGCCGGAATTCTTCTCCAACGGTTCCAAGTTGCTCATTGCCCGTACTGAAAACGGCAAGCTGACCCCGGAATCGATCCGCGAAGTCGCCCTCAAGCGCCAGGACATCCACTACCCGAAACCCCGCGTCGTGACCCTGACCCAGGCCACCGAAGTCGGCAGCGTCTACACCCCGGAAGAAATCCGCGCCATCAGCGCCACCTGCAAAGAGCTAGGCCTGAACCTGCACATGGACGGCGCGCGCTTCTCAAACGCCTGCGCATTCCTCGGCTGCTCCCCGGCCGACCTGACCTGGAAAGCCGGCGTCGATGTGTTGTGCTTCGGCGGCACGAAAAACGGCATGGCGGTGGGTGAAGCGATTCTGTTCTTCAACCACAAACTGGCCGAAGACTTCGACTACCGCTGCAAACAGGCGGGGCAACTGGCCTCGAAAATGCGTTTCCTGTCGGCACCGTGGGTCGGGATTCTGGAAAACGACGCCTGGCTCAAATACGCCCGCCACGCCAACCATTGCGCGCAGCTTCTTGCAGAACTGGTCAGCGATATTCCCGGCGTGGAACTGATGTTCCCGGTACAGGCCAACGGCGTGTTCCTGCAACTGTCGGAGCCGGCCATCGCTGCACTGACGGCCAAGGGCTGGCGTTTCTACACCTTCATCGGCAACGGCGGCGCACGCTTCATGTGCTCGTGGGATACCGAAGAAGAACGCGTACGTGAATTGGCGGCGGATATTCGCGAAGTCATGTCCCACTGATTCCTTCAAACAGCAACCCGATCCCCTGTGGCGAGGGAGCTTGCTCCCGCTCGGCGGCGCAGCCGTCGTAGAACCAGCCAATGCGGTCTGCCAGACAGACCGCATTCTCAGTATTTGGGGCCGCTTCGCAGCCCAGCGGGAGCAAGCTCCCTCGCCACAAAAGCCCTCACAAGCAGTTTCTTCCCGCTGTCCTGGTCTACATTGTCTGGCGAGCCGCTTCTATCCGCTCAGACAATAATAATCAGGAGCGTACGCATGTCCTTACAAGGCAAAACCCTGTTCATTACCGGTGCCAGCCGTGGGATTGGTCGTGAGATCGCGCTGCGAGCTGCGCGGGATGGGGCCAACATTGTGATTGCCGCCAAAAGCGCCGACCCCCACCCCAAACTGCCCGGCACGATTTTCAGCGTGGCCAAGGAAGTTGAAGACGCGGGCGGCAAGGCGCTGGCCTTGCAGGTGGATGTTCGCGATGAACTCGCGGTACGCGAGGCGCTGGCCCAAGCCCACGAGCATTTCGGCGGTATCGATGCATTGATCAACAACGCCGGGGCGATCAAGCTGACCGGCGTTCAACACATCGAGCTCAAGCGCTTCGACCTGATGCACCAGATCAACACCCGCGCCGTGTTGCTGTGCAGCCAGGCTGCCCTGCCCTATCTGAAAAAAACCAAGGGTCACATTCTTAACCTGTCGCCACCGTTGAACCTGGCGACGAAATGGTTCGCCCAATACAGCCCCTACACGGTGACCAAATACGGCATGAGCATGCTGACCTTGGGCATGAGTGAGGAATTTGCCAGTTATGGCATCAGCGTCAATTCGTTGTGGCCGCAGACGATGATTGCGACGGCGGCCATCGAGTTTCAGCTTGGCTCGAGGGAATCCTTCAAACACGCACGAACGCCGGCGATCATGGCCGATGCTGCTTACGCAATTCTGGACAGCAGCGGTCGCAGCATTACCGGGCGGTTGCTGATTGATGAAGAGATTCTGAGTGAGCACGGGGTGACGGATTTTGAACGGTATCGGTTCGCGCCCGACACCACTGACCCGCTGATGCCGGACCTGTTTGTCGACTGAAGAAAACAACCGGTCAGAAAAGATACAAAACCTGTGGGAGCGAGCCTGCTCGCGAAAGCGCCGGATCAGTCAACAACGATGTTGAATGTCCGTATGCCTTCGCGAGCAGGCTC
>NZ_JASCOM010000416.1:0-3172 GCF_029959925.1 Pseudomonas sp. PS02303 | reverse complement strand
CCCGCGAGCCGCCTCACTCCTACAGTTTGGGCCGGGGCGTACACACATTTTGTGCACGCCATAGATCTCCTGTAGGAGTGAGCCTGCTCGCGATGGCGGTGTGTCTGGCGACGTCGATGTTGACTGTGCCGCCGTCTTCGCCAGCAGGCTTGGCCCCTACAGGGATTGCGTTGGGCTTAGATCCCGAACCGATCACGCAGCGCGTAATACGCGGCGCCCATGGCAGTGAGTGGCGCCTGGAAGGTGCGGCCGCCGAGCATCGGCATATGCGGGAGCGAGGCGAACGCGTCGAAGCGTTCGGCGTCGCCGCGGATCATTTCCGAGATCAGTTTGCCGGCCAGGTGCGAGCAGGTGACGCCGTGGCCGCTGTAACCTTGCATGTAGTAGGCGTTTTTCTCGATGCGGCCGAATTGCGGCATGCGGGACATGGTCAGCAGGAAGTTGCCGGTCCAGCGGTAGTCGATCTTTACGTCCTTCAGCTGCGGGAAGGTCTTGAGGATTTTCGGCTTGATCAGTTGCTCGATGTCGTCCGGTTCGCGGGCACCGTAGACCACGCCGCCACCGTACAGCAGGCGGTTGTCTGCGGTGAGGCGGTAGTAGTCGAGCAAGTAATTGCAGTCTTCGACGCAGTAGTTGTTTTTGATCAGGCTGCGAGCCACCTTTTCCGACAACGGTTCAGTGACGACGATTTGCGAACCGCACGGCATGCTTTTGCGCGTGACGCGGTTGTCGAGGTCTTGCGGCAGGTAGGCGTTACCGGCGATCAGCAGGTACTTGGCGCGTACGACGCCTTTGGCGGTACGCACGGTGATCGGTTCGCCGTAGGTGATTTCCACGGCCGCCGATTGCTCGTAGATTTTTCCGCCCAGGCCGATGATGGCCGAGGCTTCGCCGAGGGCCAGGTTCAGCGGGTGGATGTGGCCGCCCTGCATGTCGAGCAAGCCGCCGACGTAGTTGTCGCAACCGACTTCGCGCTTGATGTCCGTCGCGTCGAGCATGGTCAGGTTTTTGTTGCCGTAACGTTCCCAGCTGCTTTTCTGCTCGGCCAGGCCTTTGAGCTGCTTTTTGTTCAGCGCAGCGAAGATGCCGCCCGGCTTGTAGTCGCACTGGATGTCGTAGTGCTGTATGCGCTGACGAATGATGTCGGCGCCTTCGAAGATCATGCTGCCGAGGACTTCAGCGGTTTTGTCGCCGTAGCGTTCTTCGATGACATCAACGTCGCGGCTGTAGGAGTTGACCAGTTGGCCGCCATTGCGACCGCTGGCGCCGAAACCGACTTTGGCGGCTTCGAGCACGGTCACGCTGTAGCCCGCTTCGCAGAGGAACAGGGCCGAGGACAGACCGGTGTAGCCGGCGCCAATGATGCAGACGTCGCAGTCCACAGCTTGTTCCAGGACGGGGAAGTCGCCGGTGAAGTTGCGGGTTGCGGCGTAGTAGCTATTTACATGAGTCTGTTTCATAGGTTTCTCCGATGGTCGCCGACACAAGCCGGCGGCCGCCGTTGTAGAAGTATTAGAGCTTGATCCAGGTCGCTTTGAGTTCGGTGTATTTGTCGAACGCGTGCAGCGATTTGTCCCGACCGTTACCCGACTGCTTGTACCCGCCGAACGGCGCGGTCATGTCGCCGCCGTCGTACTGGTTGACCCAGACACTGCCGGCGCGCAAGCCACGGGCGAAGGTGTGGGCCTTGCTGAGGTTGCTGGTCCACACGCCGGCGGCCAGGCCGAAGATGCTGTCGTTGGCGATGGCCAGCGCTTCTTCCTCGGTGTCGAAGGTGATCAGCGACAGCACCGGGCCGAAGATTTCTTCCCGGGCAATGGTCATGGCGTTGGTCACGCCGTCGAAAATCGCCGGCTCCACGTACAGGCCACCGGTGGCTTCGAGGGTGCGACGGCCGCCCGCGATCAGTTGCGCGCCCTGGTCTTTGCCGACCTGGATGTAGCGCAACACGTTGTCCAGTTGACGCTGATCGACAACCGCACCGACGGTGGTTTCCGGATCGAGTGCGTGCCCCGGTTTCCAGGCTTGCAGCGCTTCCACCAGCAGCGGAATGAACTGCTCGCGAATCGAACGTTCCACCAGCAAGCGCGAGCCGGCGGTGCAGACTTCGCCCTGGTTGAAGGCAATCGCACCGGCCGCCGCTTGTGCTGCCGCGCGCAAATCCGGCGCGTCGGCGAACACCACGTTCGGGCTCTTCCCCCCTGCTTCGAGCCAGACGCGTTTCATGTTGCTTTGCCCGGAATAGATCAGCAGTTGCTTGGCAATCGCGGTCGAGCCGGTGAAGGCCAGCACGTCGACGTCCATGTGCAACGCCAGCGCCTTGCCGACGGTATGACCGTAACCCGGCAGGACGTTGAACACGCCTTTGGGGATGCCAGCGTCCACTGCCAACTGGGCGATGCGGATGGCGGTCAGTGGCGACTTTTCCGAAGGCTTGAGGATGAACGAGTTGCCGGCCGCGAGCGCCGGGGCGAACTTCCAGCTGGCCATGATCAACGGGAAGTTCCACGGCACGATGGCGGCGACCACGCCCGCTGGCTCGCGGGTGATGAGGCCCAGTTGATCATGCGGCGTGGCGGCGACTTCGTCGTAGATTTTGTCGATGGCTTCGGCGCTCCAGCGGATCGCGTTGGCGGTCGCCGGGATGTCGATGTTCATGGAATCGTTGATCGGCTTGCCCATGTCGAGGGTTTCGAGCAGGGCGAGTTCTTCCTGGTTGGCCAGGATCAGATCGGCGAAGCGGATCAGGATGCGCTTGCGCTCGGCCGGGGCGAGGTTGGCCCAGATACCGGATTCGAAGGTGCGACGCGCGACGGCCACGGCTTCGTTGGCATCGGCTTCGTCGGTGCTGGCAACGTTGGTGAGGAAGCGACCGTCGACCGGGCTCATGCATTCAAAGGTGTCGCCGCTGAGTGCCGGGCGGTATTGGCCGTCGATGAATGCGCGGCCTTCGATAGTGAGGGACTGGAAGCGTTGTTCCCAGTCGCTGCGAGTGTTTGTCATGGTTGTGACTCGACGCAGAGGAATAAGAAGTCGTTGGAAGGTGGTGTATCAGGCGAATTGCATCGCTGACTGCGCGGCCGTCTTCGCGGGCAAGCCTCGCTCCTACAGGTATTGCAGCGTGCACGGCTTCTGCGCCAGGCACTTCTCCCTGTAGGAGCGAGGCTTGCCC
>NZ_JASCOM010000415.1:0-3177 GCF_029959925.1 Pseudomonas sp. PS02303 | reverse complement strand
GGCCCCAAATAAAAAAATAAGGCCCCCAAAACCCCCCCCACGGGGGCGCGGCCCCGCTCCCACAGTGATCGCATTTCACAGCACACACCGGATTCAGCTTCAAAGGAAGGTGCCGCATGACCACAACAAGACTGACCATGGCCCAGGCCCTGGTGAAATTCCTCGATAACCAGTACATCGAGGTCGACGGGGTCCAGAGCAAATTCATCGCCGGGATCTTTACCATTTTCGGCCACGGCAACGTGCTGGGCCTGGGGCAAGCCCTGGAGCAGGACAGCGGTGACCTGATCGTCCATCAAGGCCGCAACGAACAAGGCATGGCCCACGCCGCCATCGGTTTCGCCAAGCAACACCTGCGGCGCAAAATCTACGCCTGTACCTCATCCGTCGGCCCAGGCGCTGCGAACATGCTGACCGCCGCCGCGACGGCCACCGCCAACCGCATTCCCTTGCTGCTGTTGCCCGGCGACGTCTACGCCTGCCGCCAGCCAGACCCGGTGTTGCAGCAAATCGAACAGTTCCACGACTTGAGCATCAGCACCAACGATGCATTCAAGGCCGTGAGCAAATACTGGGACCGCATCAACCGCCCCGAGCAGTTGATGACCGCGGCGATCCACGCCATGCGGGTGCTCACCGACCCTGCCGAAACCGGCGCGGTGACCCTGGCCTTGCCGCAAGACGTGCAAGGCGAGGCCTACGACTATCCCGATTACTTCCTGCAAAAACGCGTGCACCGCATCGAACGTCGTCCGGCCACCGACGCGATGCTGGGTGATGCGCTGGCGCTGTTCAAAGGCAAGCGCAAACCGCTGATCATTTGCGGTGGCGGGGTCAAATACTCCGGGGCCAACGCGGCGTTACAGGCGTTTGCCGAGCGCTTCGACATTCCCTTCGCCGAAACCCAGGCCGGCAAGAGCGCGGTGGTGTCCAGCCATCCGCTGAACGTCGGCGGGATTGGCGAAACCGGGTGCCTGGCGGCGAACCTGTTGGCAAAAGACGCCGATCTGATCATCGGTATCGGCACCCGCTACAGCGATTTCACCACCGCGTCGAAGTCCCTGTTCCAGCATCCGGACGTGCAGTTTCTCAACCTCAACATCAGCCCGTGCGATGCCCTGAAACTGGATGGCGTGCAACTGCTGGCGGATGCGAAAACCGGTTTGCTGGCGCTGGCCGAAGCACTGGGCGATTACCGTTCCAGCTGGGGCGATCAACCGCGTCAGGCCAAGGCTCAGTTGGATGAGGAGGTCGATCGTCTCTATCAGATCGAGTACCAGACTCAAGACTTCTCCCCGGAAATCAACGACCACATGGACCCGGCGGTCCTGCGCGAATTCATCGAGCTGACCGGCTCGTGCCTGACCCAGAGCCGCGTGCTCGGCGTGCTCAACGAAACCCTCGCTGATGACGCCGTGATCGTCGCCGCCGCCGGCAGTCTGCCCGGTGACTTGCAGCGCAGCTGGCGCAGCAAGGGCGTGAACACCTATCACGTCGAATACGGTTATTCGTGCATGGGTTACGAGGTCAACGCCGCACTGGGCGTGAAGCTCGCCGAGCCTGAGCGTGAGGTGTATGCGCTGGTCGGCGACGGCTCTTACATGATGCTGCACTCGGAGCTGGCGACCTCGATCCAGGAGCGCCGCAAGATCAACGTGGTGTTGCTCGACAATATGACCTTCGGCTGCATCAACAACTTGCAGATGGGCAACGGCATGGACAGCTTCGGCACCGAGTTCCGTTTCCGCAACCCGGACACCGGCAAGCTCGATGGCGGTTTTGTGCCGGTGGATTTCGCCATGAGCGCGGCGGCCTATGGCTGCAAGACTTACAAAGTGAACACCGCTGACGAGCTGAAAGCCGCGCTGGCGGATGCGCGTTTGCAGACCGTGTCGACGCTGATCGACATCAAGGTCCTGCCCAAGACCATGATTCATGGCTACCTGTCGTGGTGGCGGGTCGGCGTGGCGCAAGTCTCCACCAGCGCCCGCACCAACGCGGTGGCCAAGACCCTCAATGAACGACTGGCCAAGGCCCGTCAGTACTGATTGCCCTGAATCGAACAATAAGGAGTCCTTACATGTCATTAAAGTTAGGCGTCATCGGCACCGGGGCCATCGGCCAGGACCACATTCGTCGTTGCAGCCAGACCTTGCTCAACAGTCAGGTGGTCGCCGTCACCGACATCAATTTGCAGCAAGCGGCCAAAGTCGTGTCGGACCTGAATCTGACCGCCGAGGTCTACCCCGACGGCCTGGCGCTGATCAACGCGCCAGAAGTCGAAGCGATCCTCGTCACCTCCTGGGGCCCGAGCCACGAAGCGTTTGTGCTGGCGGCGATTGCGGCAGGCAAACCAGTGTTCTGCGAGAAGCCCCTGGCCGTCACCGCCGAAGGCTGTCGCAACATCGTCGAGGCCGAAGTGGCCCACGGCAAACGCCTGGTGCAGGTCGGTTTCATGCGGCCGTATGACGAAGGCTATCGCGCACTCAAAGCGGTGATCGACAGCGGCCAGATCGGCGAACCGCTGATGCTCCATTGCGCGCACCGCAACCCGACCGTGGGCGAGAACTACAAGACCGACATGGCCATCACCGATACGCTGATTCACGAACTCGACGTGCTGCGCTGGTTGCTCGATGACGATTACGTGTCCGTGCAAGTGGTGTTCCCACGCAAGAGCAGCAAGGCCCTCGCGCATTTGAAAGACCCGCAAATCGTCCTGCTGGAGACTGCCAAGGGCACACGCATCGACGTCGAAGTGTTCGTCAACTGCCAGTACGGCTACGACATCCAGTGCGAAGTGGTGGGGGAGACCGGCATCGCCAAACTGCCGGAGCCTTCGCAGGTTCAACTGCGCAGTGGCGCGAAGTTGTCGAACGCGATTTTGATGGACTGGAAGGATCGCTTCATTGCGGCGTATGACGTTGAGTTGCAGGCGTTCATTGATGGCGTGCGAGCGGGGCAGGTCGGTGGCCCGTCAGCATGGGATGGCTTCGCCGCTGCCGTCGCAGCAGATGCCTGCATCGAAGCACAAAACAGCGGAGCGATCGTCCAAGTCACACTCCCTGACCGCCCCCGTTTCTACGGTTGAGCACCGTCCCCTGTGGGAGCGAGCCTGCTCGCGATAGCGCCAGCACATTCAACATTAATGTCGGCTGACACTCCGCTATCGCGAGC
>NZ_JASCOM010000414.1:0-3177 GCF_029959925.1 Pseudomonas sp. PS02303 | reverse complement strand
CGATGGCGTCTTGTCATTCGACCCATGTATTGACTGATACGCCGCCATCGCGAGCAGGCTCACTTCCACAGTAAATACTGGGGGCTCAGGGGCTGCCGAAAAACGGCCGGATCCCGTGCTCCTTGAAATACCGCTCAATCACCTTGGGATCCGCCGAGTTGTCGGCAATCGCCACATACGTATCCGGACGCAGCAGGTAAAACCCGTTACGCCCCAACCCCGCCGCTTCAAACGCCGGCCGCCAGTCGAACACGTGCAACGGCAGGTGATGCTCGTGACACCAGGCGATCATTTCGTCACTGGTGTCGCCATACACATGCACCTGCCAGGTCAGACACTTCAGCGATTCGAAATTGTCCCCCTCACCGTCGTGAGCCCAGGGCAGGCGGTCGCCGCCATGAACGTGGCCCGCGACCCCCGTGCTCAACGCTGTCCCACGATAGTTCAGGGTGATCTGCGACACCGTGCGAAACAGGAACTCACGGGACGTTTCGAATGAGGCCATTTTGGGGATCAGGAACGGTGCCAGACGGGTGCGCAACAAATCGGCCATGCGCCCTTCGGCAGTCACGAAGGTGAAGACCCGGTCGGTGGTGGCCACCAGTTTGCGGGCGAAGGTGATGCGTTCGGTTTCGTAGGTGTCGAGCAGCGTGGCTGTGGCGCCGCCGCTCAAGACGGCCGCCAGCTTCCAGGCCAGGTTGATGGCATCGCCGATCCCGGTGTTCATGCCCTGACCGCCCGCCGGGCTGTGGACGTGGGCCGCGTCGCCCAATAGAAAGGCGCGACCGTTGCGAAAGTGATCCGCCACCCGGTGATGCACACGATACGTCGAGAACCAGTTAACCTGCTCAATCTGCACCTTCAGGTGCTCGATGGCCCGACTGCTGACGTCGGCAAACCCGAGGGTTTCAGCACGGTCGGCGCGCTCGTCGCGCACGGTGCCGATCAAGCGGGCGCGGCCTTCGCCGGCTAACGGAAACACCGCGAGAAAGTCCGCTTCATCCAGGTCCAGATGCAGTTCGCCGTTGAACGTCGGCCCGTGAGCCTGCACGTCCGCCACGTAGAAAACCTGCTGGTAGGTGCCGCCGGGAAAACCGGTATCGAGGGTCTTGCGCACGATTGACCGGGCGCCGTCGCAACCCGCCAGGTAACACGCCTGGCAGATTTCCTGTTGGCCATCGTGCAAGCGCAGCCTTGCACTGATGCCATCGCCGGTCTCTTCAAAACCCTCCAGTTCGGTGCTGCGTTCGACCTTGATACCGAACCCTTCGAGGCGTTCAATCAGCAATTGTTCGTGCTCATCCTGAGGGAACATCTCGAGAAACGCGTAAGGCGTCAGCCCCTCGCCGATGCCGGTCAATGGCAAGCGCGCTACGGGCTCGCCCTTGACCCAGAAATTCGCTGCGTGCACCCGGTGGCCTTTTTGTACCACGGCATTGCTGAGGTCGAGCTGACGGTAAAGCTCCAGCGTCCGTGCCTGGACCGCCAGCGCCCGGGACGTGGTGCCGGGGGCCGACGTCTTGTCGATAATCCTTACCCCAATCCCCAGTTTGCTCAGCCACAGCGCCAATACCAGCCCGGTCGGGCCGGCGCCGACGATCAGCACGTCGCTACGGTTCATGAGCCTGTCCTCCTCGGTGTGTGGCACAAGTATGGTCCAGCGCGGGGATATGAAAAGGCAGGCCGCCCAACGGAAAAGGCCCGCAACCGTGAAGTGGTGGGGGATGAAGGGGAACGGGCCGTTGCGGCAGCAGTCATAGCCTGCGCCATGCCTTTGATCGTATGGTTAACCCGGTTCAGAAGAGTTGATGGAGCACCATGCAAGCCAATCGATTGATCATGAGTCTCGCGGCGCTGCTGGTGCTGGCGGGTTGCGGCACCCAGCGCACTCAGGAGTTGCCGGCCCGCAAACCCGCCGAGGTCAAGGCCGAGATCGTGCGCCTGCTGCCGGCGAAAACCGTTGACCGCCAAGGCTGGGCCACGGACATCTACGCCGCTTTTGCCGCGCAGAACATCTATCCCTCCACGCAAAACCTGTGTTCGGTACTCGCGGTTACCGAGCAAGAGTCGACCTTCCAGGTCGACCCACCCGTGCCGGGCCTGGGCAAGATCGCCCGCGAAGAGATCGACCGTCGTGCCGCTAAAGTCCATATCCCCAGCCTGCTGGTCAGCGGTGCACTGCAGGTCAGTTCATCCAATGGTAAAAGCTACAGCGACCGGCTGAATGCGGCGCGCAGCGAAAAAGAACTCAGCGCTATTTTCGATGACTTCATCGGCATTGTGCCCATGGGGCGGACCTTGTTTGGAGGGCTCAATCCGGTGCACACCGGTGGGCCGATGCAGGTCAGCATCGACTTCGCCGAGCAACAGGCACGGGATTATCCGTATCCGGTGAACGGCTCGATCCGTCGTGAAGTGTTCAGCCGTCGCGGCGGCATGTACTTCGGCATTGCTCACTTGCTCGGGTACCCGGTGAGCTACAAACAGCCGCTGTATCGCTTCGCCGATTTCAATGCCGGTTGGTACGCCAGCCGCAATGCGGCGTTTCAGAATGCGGTGAGTCGAGCGTCAGGCATCCCTTTGGCGCTGGATGGTGATCTGGTGCGCTATGACGCGATCATGCCGGGCACCACGGAATTGGCGGTGCGCAGCCTTGGCAAGCAATTGGGCATGCGCAACACGACCATTCGCGATCAATTGGAGGAGGGCAAAAACCTGCAGTTCGAGGACACCCAGCTTTATGCGCGGGTGTTCGACCTGGCCGAGAAGGCGGAAGGTCGGCCGTTGCCTCGTGCAGTGTTGCCGGGGATCGTGCTGCAAAGCCCGAAAATCACCCGCAAACTTACGACGGCGTGGTTTGCCAAGCGGGTGGATGAGCGTTATCAGCGCTGCATGACACGGGCGGGCAAGTGACCGGCCGCAAAAAACAGGCAAAAAAAACCCGGCTGATGAGGCCGGGTTTTTCATTGAGTACTGCGGTAAAACCCTTCATTTATACAGCGCGGCTTTCGATCAGACGATCCGAACCATCTTCAGCGACGCGGTTTTCGATCAGACGATCCGAACCACCTTCAGCGACGCGGTTTTCGATCAGACGATCCGAACCACCTTCAGCAACGCGGTTTTCGATCAGTCGATCCGAACCAGCTTCAGCAACGCGGTTTTCGAGCTGGCGCG
>NZ_JASCOM010000413.1:0-3190 GCF_029959925.1 Pseudomonas sp. PS02303 | reverse complement strand
GATTGCATCACCGCGATGTGTCAGACATACCGCGGCGCCTGCATCGCGAGCAGGCTCACTCCTACAAGGGACTCCATGGGTGTCGATATTTTCATACGGGACAAACAACAAGGGGGCGAATTTTCATCCGCCCCCTGTTTGTCCACTTACTCTTGTGGCTCTTCGTCAGCAGCGGCGTCGAGTTGCTGATCTTCAACCACGTCGTCGATCACGACCTCGCCGTCGAACACCGCCCCCTCTTCATCTTCCAGCTCTTCGCCTTCGACTTCCGACGGCTCCTGCACCCGCTCCAGACCGACCAGCGTTTCATCACTGGCCAGTTTGATCAGGGTCACGCCCTGGGTGTTACGTCCCAGACTGGACACTTCGTCGACGCGGGTACGCACCAGGGTGCCCTGGTCGGAAATCAGCATGATTTCCTCGCCGTCGAGCACCTGGACTGCACCGACCAAGCGGCCGTTACGGTCGTTGCTGACCATGGCGATAACGCCCTGACCGCCACGTTTGTATTCAGGGAACTCGGTGATCGCCGTGCGCTTGCCGAAACCACGGGCCGAAGCGGTGAGGATCTGGCTGCCTTCTTCCGGAATCAGCATGGAAATCAGCTTCTGACCTTCCGGCAGACGCATGCCGCGGACACCGCGAGCGGTACGGCCCATGGCGCGAACGTCGGTTTCCTTGAAGCGAGTGACCTTGCCGCCGTCGGAGAACAGCATGACTTCGCGGCTGCCATCGGTAATGGAAGCTGAAATCAGTACGTCACCTTCGTCCAGCTCCAGCGCGATCAGACCGACGCTGCGTTGACGGCTGAAGGATTCCAGCGGGGTCTTCTTCACGGTGCCTTTGGCAGTGGCCATGAAGATGAAATGACCTTCGGTGTATTCGTCGACCGGGAGCATGGTGGTGATGTATTCATCACTGTCCAGCGGCAGCAGGTTGACCAACGGACGACCACGGGCCGCGCGGGACGCTTCAGGGATTTCGTAGGTTTTCAGCCAGTACACTTTACCTTTGCTGGAGAACAGCAGCAGCGTGGTGTGGCTGTTGGCGACCAGCAGGTGAGCGATGTAGTCCTCATCCTTCACGCCGGTAGCCGATTTGCCTTTACCGCCACGACGCTGAGCCTGGTACGCCGCCAATGGCTGGGTCTTGGCATAGCCACCGTGGGAAATGGTCACGACGCGCTCTTCTTCCGGGATCATGTCACCCAGGGTCAGGTCGAGACGGGCATCGAGAATCTCGGTGCGGCGCACATCGCCGTATTCGGCGCGAATCACTTCCAGCTCTTCGCGGATCACTTCCATCAGGCGCGTGGCGCTGCTGAGGATGCGGATCAGCTCGCCGATCTGGTTGAGGATCTCTTGATACTCGGCCAGCAGCTTTTCGTGTTCCAGGCCGGTCAGACGGTGCAGACGCAGTTCCAGAATGGCTTGTGCCTGTTCCGGCGACAGGAAGTACTTGCCTTCGCGCAGACCGTATTGCGGATCCAGGGTCTCTGGACGGCACGAATCGGCACCGGCGCGCTCAACCATCGCGACCACGGCGGAGGATTCCCACGCAGTCTTGATCAGCGCTTCCTTGGCTTCCGACGGCGTTGGCGAAGCCTTGATCAGGGCGATGACCGGGTCGATGTTCGACAGGGCAACCGCTTGACCTTCCAGGATGTGGCCACGTTCGCGCGCTTTACGCAGTTCGAACACGGTACGACGGGTAACGACTTCGCGACGGTGACGAACGAAAGCTTCCAGCAGGTCCTTGAGGTTCAGGATCCGCGGACGGCCGTCGATCAGCGCGACGATGTTGATACCGAATACGGCTTGCAGCTGGGTCTGGGCGTAGAGGTTGTTGAGGATCACCTCAGGCACTTCGCCACGACGCAGCTCGATCACGACGCGCATACCGTCCTTGTCGGACTCGTCGCGCAGTTCGGTGATGCCTTCGAGCTTCTTCTCTTTTACCAGCTCGGCGATCTTCTCGATCAGACGGGCCTTGTTCAGCTGGTATGGGAGTTCGGTGATGACGATCTGCTGACGGCCACCGACCTTGTCGATGTCTTCAATGATCGAGCGGGCGCGCATGTAAATGCGGCCACGACCGGTGCGGTAGGCTTCGATGATGCCGGCGCGACCGTTGATGATCGCGGCGGTCGGGAAGTCCGGACCGGGGATGTATTGCATCAGCTCATCGATGGTCAACTCAGGGTTGTCGATGAGCGCCAGGCAACCGTCGATGACTTCACCGAGGTTGTGCGGCGGAATGTTGGTTGCCATGCCCACGGCGATACCGCTGGAGCCGTTGACCAACAGGTTGGGAATACGGGTCGGCATGACCGCCGGGATCATTTCGGTGCCGTCGTAGTTCGGCACCCAGTCCACGGTTTCTTTGTGCAGGTCAGCCAGCAGCTCGTGCGCCAGCTTGGTCATGCGCACTTCGGTGTATCGCATGGCGGCGGCGTTGTCGCCGTCCACCGAACCGAAGTTGCCCTGCCCGTCTACCAGCAGGTAGCGCAGCGAGAATGGCTGCGCCATGCGGACGATGGTGTCGTACACCGCGGTATCACCGTGCGGGTGATACTTACCGATCACGTCACCGACAACACGGGCAGATTTCTTGTACGGCTTGTTGAAGTCGTTGCCCAGCTCGCTCATCGCGAACAGCACACGCCGGTGCACGGGCTTCAAGCCATCGCGCGCATCCGGCAAGGCCCGCCCGACGATTACGCTCATCGCGTAGTCGAGGTAGGACTGCTTCAGCTCGTCTTCGATATTGACCGGGAGGATTTCTTTGGCCAGTTCGCCCATGAGAAGCTCGATTCCTTTTTCTGGTGAAACTTCGTCACATCCATATGGGACGAACGAAGCTCGCCGCTGCAGGCTGAGTGCCATGCACCGACTTACGACAAATCAACAAGTTGAACCATGGATTTGCGCAGTAAAGACAACCCCGCGGGACTGCCTCGGAAAACGCCGGATGTTATCACAAGAGCCGCCACGCACCTATCCCCCAGACGCGCATGGAGTGTAGTTAGTTGACTGGTGGCAGGCTGAAAGGGGACGAGAGAGGCTTAGAGCCGCTCCGAATGCAGAATTGGCATCTGATTTACGGATGTTTGTTGACTTTTAGGGCCTCATCGCCAGCAGGCTGGCTCCCACAGGATCGGTGTCGATCAAAAAACCTGTGGGAGCCAGCC
>NZ_JASCOM010000412.1:0-3242 GCF_029959925.1 Pseudomonas sp. PS02303 | reverse complement strand
TCCTGGGCTGACACAAACGAAATGTGGGAGCGAGCCTGCTGGCGACAGGGCGATCAAATTCAACAGAAGTGTTGACTGATACTCCGCTATCGCGAGCAGGCTCGCTCCCACATTTGTTCTTTACTAGCCGTCAGTTCGAGGTCTTGGCCATCTGCGTATCCGACGCGCGCCAGATCAGCCGCGTAGTGTCGTAGCCTTGCTGACGCGCCTTGCTCAGCAGTTCTTCACGCACTACACCGTTGACCGTCGGCGTGCGCGACAGCAGCCACAGGTACTTGCGGCTCGGGTCACCGACGATGGCGGTCTTGTAATCGTCGCTGACGTAAAGCACCCAGTATTCCCCCTTCGCCACACCTGGCAGCAAGCGCGAGAACCAGGTATCGAACTCGACCCACAACTTGTCGGTCTTGCCCGGCACTTGTGGATAAGCCGTGCCCTTGGCCTCTTCCCATTGCCAGTCCGCCGTCAGGCAGCGGTTCAGCACCTGCACCTTGCCGTCAGGATTGAGCGTGTAATGGGCTTCGGATTGTGCGCAGTTGCGTTGGAAATACATCGGCAGGCGGGCCAACTCGTACCAGGTGCCCTGGTATTTCTTGAGATTGACGCTGTTGACGGTTTTCGGCGCCAACGGATCTGTGCCAGAAGTGGCGCAGCCGGCCAATACCAGGCCGGCAAAAAGGAGTATCAATAACCGCTTCATTGTTTTTCTCCCGTGGGCGCGTAGCCCCGGATTACTTCAGGCCTTGGCCGGAAAACATCAGTACTTTGTCACCGGCATACTGCACGCTGATAAAGCTGTTCTTGTCACCCCAGGTGCAACTGGACATGCCGAGCGCGCCCGAGCAATCAGTGGCTTTACCCAACAAGGCTTCAACCTCTGCCTTGGGCATGCCGGCCGACAGTTTCGAATAGTTTTCCTGATTGACCTTGCTGCATGCGGCCAACAACACGCAGAACGAGAGCAGGGCGATAGAACGCAGCGACATGGTGTAGCTCCTGGTGCGAGGGGGGAATGGCATGGCTGCCAAGCAGAAGCTTAGAAGAGAAAACCCCCATCTGGTTCCCCGACCGCCCGGCTATTTATCGGGCCGCTCGTCTGCCTTTTTTCGAAAAATCAGCAACTTTCCTGCGCCGCTGAGTATTTCATCGGTTTTCGCAAAAACACGCCTAATCTTTGGCGCTGGCCAGTCGACATAGAAGCAGCGCAAAGCCCTCGACTGTGGCAAATTGACGCCCCCTCGCTGACCAGCCCCTCCGCGGTAGTGCACTTAATGACCAGAAACATGAAATTCAGCCACAAGATCCTGCTGGCAGCCGCCCTCGTGGTCGCTGTTGCGTTTGCCTGCTTCATCCTGTTCAACGACTACCGTCAGCGCCAGACCTTGCGCAGCAGTACCGAATCCTCGATGCAGGAACTCGGCAGCCTGACCACCCGCAACATCCAGACCTGGCTGGAAAGCCGCATCCAGTTGCTGCAATCGTTGTCCCAGCAGATCACAGTGGACGGCAGCACACCCGCCAGCCTCAAACGCGCCATCGACTTGCCGGCCTACACCGGCAACTTCCAGCTGAGCTACTTCGGTGGCACTGACGGCGTGATGTTCTCGATCCCGGCGGGCAATCGTGCGGCAGACTACGATCCTCGCGCACGTGGCTGGTACAAGGCGGCCAACAGCGCGCAACAGACCATCGTCACCGAACCGTACATCGCCGCCTCGTCCGGCAAACTGGTGATCACCGTGGCCACGCCGGTGCAGCATCAGAGCCAGATGATCGGCGTTGCCGGTGCGGACATCGACCTGTCGAGCGTCAGCGCAATCATCAACTCGCTGAACTTCGGCGGTCACGGCCACGCGTTCATCGTCAGCGCCGACGGCAAGATCCTGATCCACCCGGACAGCAAACTGGTGCTCAAGAGCCTCGCCGAGGCCTACCCGAACGGCGCACCAAAAGTCAGCCCGGGCATGAAAGAAGTCGAGCTCGACGGCAAGACCCAGTTCATTTCCTTTACCCACGTCAACGGTGTGCCCTCGGCCGACTGGTACGTGGCGCTGGTGCTGGACCAGGACACCGCGTTCTCGATGCTCAGCGAATTCCGTACCTCGGCGATCATTGCCATGGTCATCGCCGTAGTCATCATCATCGCGTTGCTGGGCATGTTGATCAGCTTTCTGATGCAGCCGCTGCTGACCATGGGCCGCGCCATGCATGACATCGCCGAAGGCGAAGGTGACCTGACCAAACGCCTGACCATCCACGGCCACGATGAATTCGGTGCCTTGGGCACCTCGTTCAACCGCTTCGTGGAACGTATTCACACCTCGATCCGCGAAGTGTCCTCGGCCACCGGCCAGGTCAACGAAGTCGCCTTGCGTGTGGTTGCCGCGTCGAACTCGTCAATGTTCAATTCCGATCAGCAAGCCTCGCGCACCAGCAGCGTGGCTGCAGCGATCAACGAACTGGGCGCTGCTGCACAGGAAATCGCCCAGAACGCCGCCCTCGCCTCCCAGCATTCGAGCGATGCCCGCGCGTTGGCCGAAGAAGGTCAGCAAGTGGTGGATAAAACCATCGCGGCGATGCAGCAGCTCTCGGCGAAGATCAGCGATTCGTGCGGCAACATCGAAACGCTCAATAGCAACACCGTGAACATCGGGCAGATTCTGGAAGTGATCACCAGCATCTCGCAGCAGACCAATTTGCTGGCATTGAACGCCGCCATCGAAGCTGCCCGTGCCGGTGAAGCCGGACGTGGTTTTGCCGTGGTTGCGGACGAAGTGCGCAACCTCGCCCATCGCACTCAGGATTCGGCGCAGCAAGTGCAAAAGATGATCGAGGAACTGCAAGTCGGCGCCCGGGAAGCGGTGAGTACCATGACCGACAGCCAGCGCCAGAGCGAAAGCAGCGTCGGCATCGCCAACCAGGCCGGTGAGCGTCTGGGCAGCGTGACCCAGCGTATTGGGGAGATCGACGGCATGAACCAGTCCGTGGCGACTGCGACTGAAGAGCAGACCGCTGTGGTGGAGTCGATCAATGTCGACATTACCGAGATCAATACGCTGAACCAGGAAGGGGTGGAGAACTTGCAGTCGACGTTGCGTGCATGTGCGGACCTTGAGCAGCAGGCGGCACGGTTGAAGCAGTTGGTGGGCAGCTTCCGGATTTAAGCGGCTTTCACTGGCCCCATCGCCAGCAGGCTGGCTCCCACAGGGGATTGTGAACGACACAAACCCAATGTGGGAGCC
>NZ_JASCOM010000411.1:0-3256 GCF_029959925.1 Pseudomonas sp. PS02303 | reverse complement strand
ATCAAATGTGGGAGCGCGCCTGCTAGCGAAAGCGGTGTATCAGTCGGCATCAGAGCTGGCTGACAGACCGGTTTCGCGAGCAGGCTCGCTCCCACAGTGGTTTGGGTGTTGAACCAGGGACAGGCACGGCTCATCTGTCAGTGCTTTTGGCCGGAATAAGCGCTGTGCCGTCTGCGCTGGCTGGTTAAGATCTCTCCATCCTTTTTCCGCACTGAGGTTTCCATGCGCTTTTCCGATCTGCTCGACGCCGTCCGCAGCCAGCCGCTGGCGCTGTCTATTCCGGCCGGATGGGCTCAGGGGCGTGCCAGTTTCGGTGGCCTGGTGGCCGCGTTGCAATACGAAGCCATGCGCGCAAAAGTCCCGGCGGATCGGCCGGTGCGTTCGCTGGCGATCACCTTTGTCGGGCCAGTCGAACCCGAAGTGCCGGTCAGTTTTGAGGTCGATGTGTTGCGCGAAGGCAAAGCCGTCAGCCAGGTGCTGGGCCGGGCGATGCAAAAGGGGCAAGTGGTCACGTTGATCCAGGGCAGCTTCGGTGCCTCGCGACCTTCCGAAGTGGCGGTCGCGGCCGAGCCGGCACCTGAAATGAAGCACTGGGACGATTGCCAGGAACTGCCTTATATCAAAGGCGTACTACCGGAATTCATGCAGCATCTGGCGATGCGCTGGAGTGTCGGCGGTCTGCCATTCACCGGCAACAAATCCCGCGATATGGGCGGCTGGGTGCGTTTGCGTGGGGATGTGAAGGAAGAGGCGCTCGGCGAGTCGCATATTCTGGCGCTGGTGGACGCCTGGCCACCGGCCCTGTTGCCACACCTGAGCAAACCCGCGATGGGCAGCACGCTGACCTGGACCATAGAATTCGTCCAGCCGTTGCTCGAGTTGAGTACGCTGGACTGGTGCAAATACCTGGTGGAAATCGAGCATGGCGCTGACGGCTACGGTCACGCAGCCGCGAAACTGTGGAGCGCGGATGGTCAGTTGATCGCCATGAGCCGGCAGACGGTGACGATTTTCGCCTGATCAATGACGACGGTGGCGCTCACGCCAGGCGCGCCACCAGCCGCCGCTGAGGAAAAACCGTGGAAAGGTCAGGAACTGCTCGACCAGCAAGCGCGATAGCGCATCCTTACGATCACTGAACGGCTCGGAGGCTTGCGTCTCCAGGCTGTGGCCGTGGCGCTGCAAGCCTAATGCAGCGATCACGCCAATGACACCGATGGCGAAGTTCACGAAGTTCAGGCCGAACACCCCGGAAACAATCAGCAAAAACGCCACGATGAATAGCGGCACGGCAATCAGGTGCAACACCAGATTGGTCGGGTGCTGGTGATTGCCCGGGTAGGCGCGCCATTGCCAGGCGGGTAGGTTGGGGTGACGTTTGCCCATGATGCTAATCCTCGATCCATGTTGAACACATGATTGAAGAATAGGCTTGGCCACTGCGGGCGGCGAATCAAGGTTGGCTATCGGAGTGATAGCGGCCATGGTCGGGATTGATTGTGACTGGTCTGACGCCTTCGCGGGCAAGCCTCGCTCCTACAATAACAAAAGCGTCGCCAACCCTTGTAGGCGCGAGGCTTGCCCGCGAAGAGGCCTTACAGCTTGAGCTGCCCGATCGCCTTGTTCAACTCCCCAGCCAACGCTGCCAAATCATTACTGGTCGTCGCCGAATCCACCGTTTGCTGCACGGTGTTCTCGGTCACGTCCCGAATACTCACCACCGCCCGGTTCATTTCTTCCGCGACCTGACTCTGCTGCTCGGCCGCCACCGCAATCTGGGTATTGCTTTCGCGCATCTGTGCCACCGCGCTGGTGATTTGTGCCAGCGCGACACCAGCCTCTTGGGCCTGTTGCACGCAGTCGTCAGCCTTGAATGAGCTTTCCTGCATGAAGTCCACCGCGTCCCGAGTCCCGGCCTGCAGCGCGGAGACCATGATCGTGATCTCGTCGGTCGAAGTTTGCACGCGCTTGGCCAGGTTGCGCACTTCATCGGCGACCACCGCAAAGCCACGGCCCATGTCGCCGGCGCGGGCCGCTTCGATCGCCGCATTCAGGGCCAGCAGATTGGTCTGCTCGGCAATGCTGTGAATCACGCCGACCACGCCGTTGATTTTCTGACTGTCCTCGGCCAGGCGCTGGATCATCTCGGCCGTCTGCTGCACGCCGCTGGACAACCCGGCGATGGATTTCTGTACCCGGCTGACCACTTCCTGCCCGCTACCGGCCAAGGTATCGGCGGTTTGCGAGAGGTCGCGGGTCGCGCCGGCATGCTGGGCGATGTGATAGACAGTGGCGGTCATTTCGTTGATCGCCGTGGCGGCCTGATCGGTTTCGCTTTGCTGGCCGAGCATGCCGTGACGCACCTCGTTCATGCTTGAGGCCAGTCGTGCCGCGCCGACATCCAGTTGCCGGGCAGTGCTGGCAACGGTGTTGACTACTCGCTGGTATCCGGCCTGCATCGCGTTGAAGGCATTGGCCATCTGCCCGACCTCGTCCTTGCAGGCGAGTGGCACACGGGCTGACAGGTCGCCGGTTTTCTCGACGTGGAGCATCACATCTTTCAAGGTGTTGAGTTGGCTCAGCAGGAAGCGGATCAATAGCTGCGAAGCGGCCAGCATCGCCAGCATCAGGATGAACACCGCCACCGCGTAATTGGCGAAGCGTTCGCCAAACACCTGGCTCAGGCTCGGGCCATGGGCGATCACCGCGATCTGCTGACCGTCGGGGCGGGAGAACACCTCGGCGCCCATCAACGGGTTGTCGCCGAACAGCGGCATTGAATTGATCTTGACCCAGCCCTTGGCATCGGCCAGTTCCAACACCGGCTGCTCGTTCAGCAACGGCGCCTGTCCGCGACTGTAGGTCAGCAGGTTATCGGCCTTGGGCAGCGGTTGTCCGGCAGGCCAGGCATTGAGCAAGCGAGCCTGCGCCTGAGCCGACACTTGAGAGGCGTGGCTGCGGGCCTGTTGTTCGAGCTGCACGGCGTACAGCACCAGCAAGAGGGTAGTGAAGAAGGCGACCGCATTGACCGCCCAGAATTTGTACTTCAGTGAGATGTTGCTAAGCCAGGCACCCATGGAGGTCTTCTCTGATAGCGGAAACAGCATTGGCAAGGTGCCAGCATTGTGCCGCTATGCAGGGATTACGGACTTGATGTGGATCAACGATCAGCAACCCCCCCCTGTAGGAGCGAGCCTGCTCGCGATAGCGCCCTGTCAGTCACATTAATGTTGGATGTGCCGACGCCATCGCGAGC
>NZ_JASCOM010000410.1:0-3314 GCF_029959925.1 Pseudomonas sp. PS02303 | reverse complement strand
GAGCTTGCTCCCGCTGGGCTGCGAAGCGGGCCCAAAAAACCCGGCAGCCTAACCGATTTTGTGAGTGCTGCGCACTCAAGCGGGAGCAAGCTCCCTCGCCACAAAATTCTCCTCAACCCACATTCCCGAGGGTTGGCACAGATCTGGCTAAGTAATCCATACAGGTAACCAACGGCGGTTGCCCCACCTACGACAAAGACGTCGCTCACCTCATTTGCCCACGGCGAATCGGGTGGCGGCGTTTTTTCGTTTTGGCCCCAGAGATCGGGGCCGGTGGTGCGGCCGAGGCGGCGCCCCACCTGCAAGCTTCTGACTCCTTCTCGAGACTCCCTACAGCTGAGGTGCGCGATGAATTCAAGCTTCTGGAAATCTGGCCATACCCCGACATTGTTCGCGGCCTTCCTCTATTTCGACCTGAGTTTCATGGTCTGGTACCTGCTCGGCCCACTGGCGGTGCAGATCGCCACCGACCTGCAACTGACCACCCAGCAACGCGGGCTGGTGGTGGCCACGCCGATTCTGGCCGGGGCCATACTGCGCTTTTTGATGGGCTTGCTGGCTGATCGCCTGTCGCCCAAGACCGCTGGCCTGATCGGCCAGGTGATCGTCATCTGCGCCCTGTTCGTTGCCTGGAAACACGGCATCCACAGTTACGAACAAGCGCTGCTATTGGGCTTGTTTCTCGGTGTGGCCGGCGCATCCTTCGCCGTCGCCCTGCCGCTGGCCTCGCAATGGTATCCGCCGCAACACCAAGGCAAGGCCATGGGCATCGCCGGTGCCGGCAACTCGGGCACCGTGCTTGCCGCATTGATCGCCCCGGTGCTGGCGGCCGCCTTCGGCTGGAGCAACGTGTTCGGTTTCGCCCTGATCCCGCTGATCCTGACCATCATCGTGTTCGCCTGGCTGGCCAAAAACGCCCCTGAACGGCCGAAAGCCAAGTCCATGTCCGACTACTTCAAGGCCTTGGGCGACCGCGACAGTTGGTGGTTCATGTTTTTCTACAGCGTGACCTTCGGTGGCTTCATCGGCCTGGCCAGCGCCCTGCCCGGCTATTTCAACGACCAATACGGCCTGAGCCCGGTCACCGCCGGCTACTACACCGCAGCCTGCGTGTTCGGTGGCAGCCTGATGCGCCCATTAGGCGGCGCGCTGGCCGACCGATTCGGCGGGATTCGCACGTTGCTGGGGATGTACACAGTCGCAGCGATCTGCATCGCGGCGGTGGGTTTCAACCTGCCGAGTTCCTATGCAGCGCTGGCACTTTTCGTCTGCACCATGCTCGGTTTGGGTGCGGGTAACGGCGCGGTCTTCCAATTGGTCCCGCAACGTTTTCGTCGGGAAATCGGTGTAATGACCGGCTTGATCGGCATGGCCGGCGGCATCGGCGGTTTCGCACTGGCAGCGGGCATGGGCGCGATCAAGCAAAGCACTGGCAGTTATCAAATGGCCCTGTGGTTGTTCGCCAGCCTTGGCGTGCTCGCTTGGTTCGGCCTGCACGGGGTGAAACGTCGCTGGAGAACCACCTGGGGTTCGGCCGCTGTGACCGCTGCCCGGGTCTGAGACCGCAATGAGCCTGCAATTGAGTTTTGCCGAAGCGAGCGCCATCGGCCCTCGCGAGGAAAACCAGGACGCCCTGCGCCTGGTCACTCCGGCCCCGGCGCTGGCGGCAAGCAAGGGTTACCTGTTCGCCATCGCCGACGGGGTCAGCCAGTGCGCCGACGGCGGTCTCGCCGCCCGTTCGACCTTGCAGGCCCTGGCGCTGGACTATTACGCCACCCCGGAAACCTGGGGTGTCGCGCAAGCGCTGGATCGCCTGCTGCTGGCGCAAAATCGCTGGTTGCAGGCCAATGGCGGTGGGCAACCATTGCTCACGACTGTCAGTGCTTTGGTCATGCGCGGCAGGCGTTTTACCTTGGCCCATGTCGGCGATTGCCGGGTGTATCGCTGGCACGCCGACACCTTGCAACGGGTCAGCGAAGATCACGTCTGGGACCAGCCGGGCATGCAGCATGTGCTCAAGCGAGCGCTGGGGCTCGATCAGCATCTGGTCCTGGATTTTCTTGACGGTGAACTTCGCCTCGATGAGAGCTTTGTGCTGCTCAGCGACGGCATCTGGGCGGTGCTGGGCGACACCGCCATTGCGGCGATTCTGCGCGACCAACCGGACCTGCACAGCGCGGCGCAAACCCTGGTCAGCGCAGCGCACCTGGCGGGCAGTCAGGACAATGCCAGCGCCCTGTTGGTGCGGGTCGATGCCCTCGGTGAGACGAGCATTGGCGATGCGCTGATTCATCTGCAGCAATGGCCACTGCCACCCGCACTGAAACCGGGCCAGATGTTCGAGGGCTGGCAGGTCGAAGGGATGCTCGGCCAGAGCCAGCAGTCGCTGCTTTATCGGGTTCGCGACAGCCAACAACACCCCTGGCTGCTGAAAACCTTGCCCGGCGCACTTCGCGACGATCACCTCGCCGGGCAGGCTTTGCTGTCGGAGGAATGGTTTCTCAAGCGCGTGGCCGGACGGCATTTCCCTGAAGTTCATGCCGCCAGTCAGCGTCAGCATTTGTATTACGTGATGCGCGAGTATTCCGGTTCCACTCTGGCGCAGTTGCACGAACGGGTTGCCGCGCTGCCGCTGGCGCAATGGCAGGATCTGGCCGAGCGTCTGCTCAAGGCCGTCGGCATGCTGCATCGCCGGCAGATTCTTCATCGCGACATTAAACCGGAGAACCTGTTGCTGGGCGACGACGGTGAATTGCGCTTGCTGGATTTCGGCCTCGCCTACTGCCCCGGTCTGTCAGAAGATCAACCCACGACCTTGCCCGGCACGCCGAGCTATATCGCGCCGGAAGCCTTTGCCGGTGAGGCACCGACACCGCAACAGGATCTGTACGCAGTCGGTGTCACCCTGTATTTCCTGCTGACCGGGCATTATCCCTACGGCGAAATCGAAGCCTTCCAGCGTCCACGCTTTGGCGTGCCCGTCAGCCCCAGCCGTTACCGCCCAGACCTGCCGGACTGGATCGCGCAAAGCCTGGAGCGCGCGGTCGCGGCGGATCCGGGTCAACGGTTTGAAACGGCGGAAGAATGGTTGCTGTTGCTGGAGCAGGGAGAGCGACGCAGTTTGAGTGTGCGGCCCAGACCGCTGCTGGAGCGCGAGCCGTTGAAGGTCTGGCGGACGCTGGCGCTGGTGATGTTGGTAGTGAATCTGGTGCTGCTGGTTTTGCTGTTTCATGGCTGATTCCGCGTCGCGCCCATCGCGAGCAGGCTCGCTCCCACAGGGGATCTCCAGTGTCCGGGAGACCATTGTGGGAGCG
>NZ_JASCOM010000040.1:0-38431 GCF_029959925.1 Pseudomonas sp. PS02303 | reverse complement strand
CAATATTGATGTTGAATTTAAAATCGCTTTCGCGGGCAAGCCTCGCTCCTACGGGGGCTGGCTTGGGGTTTAGACGGCTACCGCGCGAGGCTCGCTGCGACGCAACGCACGCATCTTGTGCAGCGTATCGGCACAGGTCTTCGCCGCTTCCTGGCCTTTATGCACGAAATGCTCGAAGAAGAACTTCTGATGCTCTTCGCCGGCATGGAAGTGGTGCGGGGTTAAAACCACCGAGAACACCGGCACTTCAGTCTCCAGCTGAACCTGCATCAGGCCGCTGATCACCGACTGGGCGACGAATTCGTGACGGTAGATGCCGCCGTCGACCACCAGGCCCGCCGCGACGATGCCGGCATAACGGCCGGACTTGGCCAGCAGCTTGGCGTGCAGTGGAATTTCAAAGGCGCCGCCGACTTCGAAGAAATCGATCTCCGATTCCTGATAACCCTGGGCAATCATTTCGGCAACGAAGCCCTTGCGGCTCTGGTCGACGATTTCCTTGTGCCAGCAGGCCTGGATGAACGCAACGCGCTCGCCCTGATGGTTTTTGCTTTTGCTATCGATTGCGGTGGGTTGCATGTTCTGACTCCTGTTTATGTAAAAAACAGGGCATATGAATCGAATGGGATTTAAGGGTACGCACGCTCGCACGAATGCCTGCGGACGGCCCTTTGGCGCCAATCCCGTTCTCTCTTCATCCGGACTATGACCGTCGGCCCCGGGATCACACCGGGTCTGCTGACCTTGCCGCCAGACACCACCGAAGCCGTGTCTGTCACCAAGCGCTCGCGGGCTATGCGCATTGCGCGCAATTACCGCCGGTGGGGAGTTGCACCCCGCCCTGAGAACGTTTTGCCGCCAGATTGTTTGGCGGCGCAGCTTTTTTAACACATATTTCCTGCCTGTGCATTGCTGCTATCTGATGATTGCTATCGACTTTTTCGCTCACTTGACGGGTCTTTTCCTTCGCTTGGGGGTTGATTAATCGTTGTCATGACCGCAGTAATTCCTACCTGAAAGGGATTTTCCCCTGCTTACCGAGGCCAGATTCATGAGCGTTATCGATCTTCGCAGCGACACCGTTACCCAACCGACCGCCGGAATGCTCGACGCGATGGCCAGTGCGCCCACCGGTGACGACGTCTATGGCGAAGATCCGACGGTCAACCGCCTGGAAGCGGAACTGGCAAAACGGTTGGGTTTTGCCGCTGCGTTGTTTGTGCCGACGGGCACCATGAGCAATCTGCTGGGTCTGATGGCTCATTGCGAACGGGGTGACGAATACATCGTCGGCCAGCAGGCACACACGTATAAGTACGAAGGTGGCGGCGCGGCGGTGCTTGGCTCGATCCAGCCGCAGCCGCTGGAAGTGCAGGCTGACGGCTCGCTGGACCTGGCGCACGTCGTCGCCGCGATCAAACCGGACGACTTCCATTTCGCTCGTACGCGGTTGCTGGCGCTGGAAAACACCATGCAGGGCAAAGTCCTGCCGCTGGAGTATCTCGCCCGGGCACGCAGTCTTACCCGTGAACATGGGTTGCAGCTGCACCTGGACGGCGCTCGGCTTTACAACGCGGCCGTCAAGTTGGGTGTTGATGCCCGCGAGATCACACAGCACTTCGATTCGGTTTCGGTCTGCCTGTCCAAAGGCCTGGGCGCGCCGATCGGGTCGGTGTTGTGCGGTTCGGCAGAGTTGATCGGCAAGGCGCGTCGCCTGCGCAAGATGGTCGGTGGTGGCATGCGCCAGGCCGGTCTTTTGGCCGCGGCGGGGCTTTATGCGCTGGATAACAACGTTCAGCGTCTGGCCGACGATCACGCCAATGCGCAGTTTCTTGCCGACGGACTGCAAAAGGCCGGTTACGAAGTCGAGCCGGTGCAGACCAACATGGTTTACGTGAACATGGGCGACAAGGCCGAGGCGATCAAGGCCTTTGCCGCCGAGCGTGGCATCAAGCTGAGCGCTGCCGGACGCCTGCGGATGGTCACGCACATGGACGTTGACCGCGCTCAAATCGAGCAGGTCGTCGCGACATTCGTCGACTTTTCTCGCAACTGATCGCCTTGGCGGTCCAATTGACCGTTTCTATCGTATAAACACGCTGTACCCCGCGCGCTGGGCCGATATAATGCGGCCCTTTGCCGTCGCTTCGTCTGTTGACGTTTCGTACAGGCCTTTGGCCGCAGCCTCCGTGGAAGAACCTAATGAAAAGCGCAGAAATCCGTGAAGCCTTCCTTCGCTTCTTCGAAGAGCAAGGCCACACCCGTGTAGCCTCCAGCTCTTTGATTCCGGGCAACGACCCAACCCTGCTGTTCACTAACGCGGGGATGAACCAGTTCAAGGACTGCTTCCTGGGCCAGGAAAAGCGCGCGTACACCCGCGCTGTCTCCAGCCAGAAATGCGTGCGCGCCGGCGGCAAGCACAACGACCTGGAAAACGTCGGTTATACCGCCCGTCACCACACCTTCTTCGAAATGCTGGGTAACTTCAGCTTCGGTGATTACTTCAAGCGCGACGCGATCACCTACGCCTGGAACTTCCTGACCTCCGAGCAGTGGCTGAACCTGCCGAAGGAAAAGCTCTGGGTCACCGTCTACGCCAGCGATGACGAGGCCTATGACATCTGGACCAAGGAGATCGGTGTTCCGGCCGAGCGCATGGTCCGCATCGGCGACAACAAGGGCGCGCCATACGCTTCCGATAACTTCTGGACCATGGGCGATACCGGCCCGTGCGGTCCTTGCACCGAGATTTTCTACGATCACGGCGCCGACATCTGGGGCGGCCCGCCGGGCTCGCCGGAAGAAGATGGCGACCGTTACATCGAGATCTGGAACAACGTGTTCATGCAGTTCAACCGCACCGCCGATGGCGTGTTGCACCCGCTGCCAGCGCCGTCGGTCGACACCGGCATGGGCCTGGAGCGGATCAGTGCCGTGCTGCAGCACGTTCACTCGAACTATGAAATCGACCTGTTCCAGAGTTTGCTGAGCGCATCGGCCAAGGCTATCGGCTGCACCAACGACGCTCAGGCTTCCCTGAAAGTCGTGGCTGACCACATTCGTTCGTGCGGTTTCCTGATTGCCGACGGCGTGCTGCCGTCCAACGAAGGCCGGGGTTATGTGCTGCGCCGGATCGTCCGTCGCGCCTGCCGTCACGGCAACAAACTGGGCGCCAAGGGCAGCTTCTTCTACCAGATCGTAGCGGCCCTGGTTGCCGAGATGGGCGAAGCCTTCCCTGAGCTGAAGGCCCAACAGGCACACATCGAACGCGTCCTGAAAGCCGAAGAAGAGCAGTTCGCCAAGACCCTGGAGCAGGGGCTGAAAATCCTTGAGCAGGATCTGGCTGAACTGAAAGGCGACGTGGTGCCGGGCGACGTGGTGTTCAAGCTCTACGACACCTACGGCTTCCCGATGGACCTGACGGGCGACATCGCTCGCGAGCGCAACTTGACCATCGACGAAGCAGGCTTCGAACGCGAAATGGAAGCCCAGCGCGTCCGTGCCCGTTCCGCCAGTTCCTTCGGCATGGACTACAACAGCCTGGTCAAGGTTGATGTGGCCACCGAATTCACCGGTTACAAAGCCACCAGCGGTTCGGCGAAAGTTGTTGGCCTCTATAAAGAAGGCCAGGCGGTCGACGTACTGAGTGAAGGCGAAGAAGGCGTGGTCGTTCTCAATCAGACCCCGTTCTACGCTGAGTCCGGCGGCCAGATCGGCGATTGCGGTTATCTGCAATCGAGCGGTGGCCGCTTCGACGTGCGTGACACCACCAAGACCGGCGGCGCATTTCTGCACCACGGTGTGTTGGCATCGGGCAGCCTGATCATCGGTTCGCCGGTTGAAACCCACGTTGAAGCCGAGGTGCGCCACGCCACTTCGCTGAATCACTCGGCCACTCACTTGCTGCATGCGGCGTTGCGTAAAGTGCTGGGCGATCACGTTCAGCAGAAAGGCTCGTTGGTCGACAGTCAGCGCCTGCGCTTTGACTTCAGCCACTTCGAAGCCATCAAGCCTGAGCAACTGAAGGCCCTGGAAGACATCGTCAACGCCGAGATTCGCAAAAACTCCGCCGTTGAAACCGAAGAAACCGACATCGAAACCGCCAAGAAAAAAGGCGCCATGGCGCTGTTTGGCGAGAAGTACGGCGACAACGTGCGCGTGCTGAGCATGGGCGGTGATTTCTCCGTCGAGCTGTGCGGTGGCATCCACGCCAACCGTACCGGTGACATCGGCCTGCTGAAAATCATCAGCGAAGGCGGTGTTGCGTCGGGCGTGCGTCGTATCGAGGCAGTCACCGGTGCTGCGGCACTGGCTTACTTGAACGCTGCAGAAGAACAACTCAAGGAAGCGGCCAACCTGGTCAAGGGCAGCCGCGACAACCTGATCGACAAGCTGTCGGCTGTGCTGGAGCGCAACCGTCTGCTGGAGAAGCAACTCGAGCAGTTGCAGGCCAAGGCGGCCAGCGCGGCGGGCGACGATCTGTCGGCTTCTGCCCTGGACGTCAAAGGCGTGAAAGTGCTGGCCGTGCGTCTGGACGGTCAGGACGCCAAGGCGCTGCTGGCGCTCGTCGATCAGCTGAAAAACAAACTCGGCCGCGCAGTGATCCTGCTCGGCAGTGTCCATGAGGAAAAGGTCGTTCTGGTTGCAGGCGTAACCAAAGACCTGACTGGCCAACTCAAAGCCGGTGATTTGATGAAGCAAGCCGCTGCGGCAGTGGGCGGGAAGGGCGGTGGTCGTCCAGACATGGCGCAAGGCGGTGGTACTGACGCTGGCGCACTGGACGCGGCACTGGCCCTGACGGTTCCATTTGTAGAGCAGGGTTTATAAGGCAGGGTGTCCGGCCCGTCGTCTAGTGGCGGGCGGGAACGCTGTTTGAGTGATTATTTGGGCGCCCTTCATGGGCAGAGGCGGCTTTGAAATGGCTTTGATCGTACAGAAATTTGGAGGCACCTCAGTCGGCACTGTCGAGAGAATCGAGCAGGTCGCCGACAAGGTTAAGAAATTCCGCGATGCCGGCGATGACCTGGTGGTTGTCCTGTCGGCAATGAGCGGCGAAACCAACCGTCTGATCGATCTGGCCAAGCAAATCAGTGGTGATGGCCAACCGGTTCCGCGTGAGCTGGATGTGATCGTTTCCACGGGCGAGCAGGTGACGATTGCACTGTTGGCCATGGCGCTGATCAAGCGCGGCGTGCCTGCGGTGTCTTACACCGGCAACCAGGTGCGGATTCTGACGGACAGTGCGCACAATAAAGCGCGTATCTTGCAGATTGATGACCAGAAGATTCGCGGTGATCTGAAGGCAGGTCGTGTGGTGGTTGTCGCCGGTTTCCAGGGCGTCGACGAGCATGGCAACATCACCACCCTCGGTCGTGGCGGTTCCGACACCACCGGCGTGGCGCTGGCGGCGGCCTTGAAGGCCGACGAATGCCAGATCTACACCGATGTCGATGGCGTCTACACCACCGACCCGCGTGTGGTGTCCGTGGCCCAGCGCCTGGACAAGATTACCTTCGAAGAGATGCTGGAAATGGCCAGCCTCGGTTCCAAGGTGTTGCAGATCCGTGCGGTGGAATTCGCCGGCAAGTACAACGTTCCGCTGCGCGTACTGCACAGCTTCAAGGAGGGTCCGGGCACCCTCATTACTATTGATGAAGAGGAAACCATGGAACAGCCGATCATTTCCGGCATCGCTTTCAATCGCGATGAAGCCAAGCTGACCATCCGTGGCGTGCCAGACACCCCGGGCGTTGCATTCAAGATTCTCGGCCCGATCAGTGCCGCGAACATCGAAGTCGACATGATCGTGCAGAACGTTGCGCACGATAACACCACCGACTTCACCTTCACCGTGCACCGCAATGACTTCCAGGCCGCACAAACCGTGCTGGAAAACACCGCTCGCGAGATCGGTGCCCGTGAAGTGGTCGGTGACATCAAGATCGCCAAGGTCTCGATCGTCGGCGTCGGCATGCGTTCTCACGCAGGTGTGGCCAGCCGCATGTTCGAATCCCTGGCGAAAGAAAGCATCAACATCCAGATGATCTCGACGTCGGAAATCAAAGTCTCCGTTGTGATCGAAGAGAAGTATCTGGAACTGGCTGTGCGCGCTCTGCACACAGCTTTCGAACTGGACGCACCGGCCCGAACAGGCGAGTGATGCGTTTGCCAAAGGGCGCGGTCTGACCGCGCCCTTTGTCTTTTTTGAATGGCGCGACCCAGGAACTGTTCTTTTGCTCGCGCTGGTCAATACTCAGGCATGTAGGGCTGCGATCGTTTTCCGGTTGTAGGTCGAGTGCCTTTTTTTTGCAGACTGTTGTCCCTGAAATGAAATGCGTGAGGAGAAAGGTATGCTGATTCTGACTCGTCGGTGCGCAGAAAGCCTGATTATTGGTGATGGCGAAATCACCGTGACCGTGCTCGGCGTCAAAGGAAATCAAGTGCGTATTGGCGTTAACGCACCTAAAGAGGTTGCGGTTCACCGTGAGGAAATCTACTTGCGGATCAAGAAAGAGAAGGACGACGAACCAAGCCATTAATTTTTATCGTTTTTTATGTTTGCAAACGGGGAAGAAGCTGGTTAATATACGCCCCGTGTTGCGGAGAGCTGGCCGAGTGGCCGAAGGCGCTCCCCTGCTAAGGGAGTACACCTCAAAAGGGTGTCGGGGGTTCGAATCCCCCGTTCTCCGCCATTATTTGCGTAGTACGTTGTAATCTGGCTTTTTCGGTAAGTGTTTGAAATTACTAGAAAAAGTGCTTTACATAGAGATTAGACGGCCTATAATGCGCGGCAACAAATGCACTCGTAGCTCAGCTGGATAGAGTACTCGGCTACGAACCGAGCGGTCACAGGTTCGAATCCTGTCGAGTGCACCATTTAAGGGTTGTTTGCAGTAATGCAAATGACTTGGCTCCAACCAGTTGTGATCTGGTATAAAAACACAAATGCACTCGTAGCTCAGCTGGATAGAGTACTCGGCTACGAACCGAGCGGTCACAGGTTCGAATCCTGTCGAGTGCACCAAACACCAAAAAGCCCGCGTCTAACGCGGGCTTTTTGCCGTCCGGGATTTGGCTTTTCCCTTTGTACATCCTTTCTCGTCGAACTCCACATGTGCGCTGCGACCTCGCTTGAGTTCGTAGCGGTAGCTTGTTGCGGAATTCCTGATACTGATCTTGTCCGGCTTGCCCAGGGCGCTCTCGACGTCCTGTTGTGTCATGCCCGCGACTATCCGTTGATTGATGATTGCTTCGCGACGTTCCTTGGCGGTTATCAGGTTTGCGCACTTGTCCTCAGTCTGGCCGACAATGGTTGGCTCCTTTCTTCCGGTTTTCGTCGAGGGTGTCTCCCGAGCGTCAGCCTCAGGCATGAGCGCTATCGCGTTGCCGGGCGTGAAAGTGCGCACCTCTTGCTGCGAGAAGCTTTCACCCTCCGCGCAACTCAGGGTTGTGAAGGTGAGGCGACCGTCGGGTGCTTCGCAACGGTGAAGGATGGTTGCCTGCAACCGGGGTGAAAGGCAGAGCAGGGCAAGCAGTAAAAAATAAAAGGCAATCGATGGCATTAAACGTCCTCCATGACGGTCCATGTCAGGGTAGCCGCTACATTTTTCGATGAGGGTGTGTTTTCTTTTCAGAATGAGTCGTCGCAGTTGGAGAGATCAGGACTGCACTCAGCTTTGTCTTGCAACCGCTTGTTTCAGCCATGATTTTTTGACGTTTAAAACCGTCGGGCGGTGTATCATTGCGCCCGTCAGCCCCGCCGGGGCTTGTGGAATACCTCCATGGACTTACCCAGTAGTTACTCAGTATCCCGTTTTTCCAATCATGAATTGACTGATTGATCCTTCCGGCGTGCCCCGCTGCTGGGAGTGGAGTTCGCCTATGTCTGAAGTAGAAGTAAAGAAAACGCAGGAAAGCTTGCAGGACCGCCTCGCTCAAGTCGTTGAGCTGCTGCAGCGCCAGCGGGTGGTCGAAGACCTGACTCATCGCCAGGAAGGTCCGCATCACGACCGGGTCGAGAACCTGGTTCACCGGCAAAACCTCGTCGAGCTGCAACGCAAGCTCGATGATCTGCACTCCGCCGACGTTGCCTACATCCTTGAAGCCTTGCCGCTGGACGATCGTCTGACGCTTTGGCAATTGGTCAAGGCGGATCGCGACGGCGACATTCTCCTCGAAGTATCCGACTCGGTTCGTGAAACCCTGATCGCCGACATGGACGATCACGAGCTCCTGGCTGCGGCCAAGGACATGGACGCCGACGAACTTGCTGACCTGGCTTCCGAGCTGCCGCGAGACGTCGTCCACGAACTGATGGAAACCCTCGATGGTCAACAGCGTGAGCGCGTCCGCTCCGCGTTGTCCTATGACGAGGAGCAAGTCGGTGCGCTGATGGACTTCGAGATGGTGACCATCCGTGAGGATGTCAGTCTCGAAGTCGTGCTGCGTTACCTGCGGCGTCTCAAGGAGCTGCCGGGCCACACCGACAAACTGTTTGTGGTCGACTACGACGGCGTGCTCAAGGGCGTGCTGCCGATCAAGCGTTTGCTGGTCAACGATCCGGAAAAGCAGGTTTCGGAAGTCATGGCCAGTGACCCGGTGAGTTTTCACCCGGACGAAGATGCCTACGATGCCGCTCAGGCGTTCGAACGTTACGACTTGATCTCGGCGCCTGTGGTCGACAAGAACGGCAAGCTGATCGGCCGTCTGACCATCGATGAAATGGTCGACCTGATCCGTGAAGAGAGCGAAAACGAAGTACTCAACATGGCGGGTCTGCGCGAAGAAGAAGATATCTTCGCTTCGGTCTGGAAATCCCTGCGCAACCGTTGGGCCTGGCTGGCGGTCAACCTGATCACCGCGTTTATCGCATCCCGGGTGATCGGCCTGTTTGAGGGCTCCATCGAAAAACTGGTGGCACTGGCGGCATTGATGCCGATCGTGGCCGGTATCGGTGGCAACTCGGGCAACCAGACTATCACCATGATCGTTCGAGCCATGGCGCTGGACCAGGTGAGCACCGGCAATACCTCGCGATTGATGCGCAAGGAGCTGGCCGTCGGTTTGATCAATGGCCTGGTCTGGGGTGGCGTGATTGGCGTTGTGGCCTATCTGCTTTATGGCAGTTGGTCCCTCGGGGTGGTGATGACCGCCGCCATGACGCTTAACTTGTTGCTGGCGGCGTTGATGGGGGTCTTGATCCCGATGACTCTGGCGCGGCTTGGGCGCGATCCGGCGATGGGTGCCAGCGTTATGATCACTGCCATGACTGACAGCGGCGGGTTCTTCATCTTCCTCGGGCTGGCGACGATTTTCCTGCTCTGACTTGCCTGCTTTAAGAAGCCCGCCAATTCGGCGGGTTTTTTATGGCCGAATTTCAGGCAAAAAAAAGCCAGCGATTATGCTGGCTTGGCTTTCGGGTCGAATCAGGAAGCGTCTGCGGCCATTTCGGCGTCATGGGCAATCAGCGAAACAAGAGCATTTTGCTGACGGTGGGAGAGTTGGCGGAAGCGTTGCAGCAGTTCACGTTCGTGCAATGACAGCTCTGGGCTGTCCAGGCGCATGCTCAACTCTTCGCCCAGTGCACCTTCCTGAATAAGACTCTGCTCAAGGCGCGCAATGATTTCGGAGTTCATGCTGCGATGATGATTGCGAGCCACCTCGGCAATGCGTTCACGCATTCCGTCTGGCAGACGTACGACGAACTTGTCAGCCGTACGGCTGGAATAAATTGCCTGTTTCAATGGGCGCATATATTTAACCGGTTAGTTCAGGGGAGCGGTTCTCGGGATTGGCCGCAGGATGTCTGATAGGACAAGCTCTCTGGCCAAATGTTCAACCTGAATTGATAGAGGCTCGCATCATGCCTCAAAGCAGCCAGATCATTGGCGTCAATTCTGTGACAAATATTGAGCTGGGTAAAGGCGTTATGCCAGCACCTTTATCGAAAATGTGGACTGGTTAGAAAACTTTGGTCCCTGCCCGTATCGCTGACCACGTGCTCTTCCCGTCAGGTGATGCCCGAAGACGCCTGAAGGTGCATGCTACGCGGATTCGATCCTTGGTCCTTACCTTATACAGGATAGTGGCAAATGGCCGATTTACTAGTGGCAGACCCGCACAGGAGGGGGATTCAGGATGGATGGCAGGCTGATTTACTTGATGGGGCCTTCCGGATCCGGCAAAGACAGCCTCATCGAAGCGGCTCGACGACCTTTACGCTCGATAAACGGCGAAGTGGTACGACGGGTCATTACGCGTTCGGCTGAATCCGTAGGCGAAGATGCCGTCGGAGTCTCTCGCGAGGAGTTCGAACAACGCCGCGACAAGGGTGACTTTGCGCTGTCGTGGCACGCTCATGGCCTGGATTATGGCATTCCGGTCCAGATCGACCATTGGCTGGAAGAAGGTCGTCATGTCTTGGTCAATGGCTCTCGTGGCCACCTGGCCGAGGCACTGCAACGCTACCCGACATTGGTGCCGGTGCTGTTGACGGTCCAGGATGAGGTATTACGCGAGCGACTGATGAAGCGAGGCCGTGAGAGCCTTGCAGAAATTGAAGCCAGATTGCGCCGCAACAGGTTATTTACAGCGGAGGATCCTCTCGGTGATTCGCAGATCTATCGACTCGACAACTCAGGCGAGCTTGACGTCACCGTCGCCAATCTTCTGAAATTGCTGAACGTCAGCGCAGAACCGGATCGAATTTGATTTTGCGTCCGATAATCAGCGCCAGCACGAATAACGCGCCGAAAACGCCGCAGGCGATCAGGGGTACGGTGGCAACCGTGTCCGGGACCAATGACAGATGAAGAATGCCGCTCAGTAAGGCAAGGATCAAAAATCCTGCGGCTGATTTGGACATTGCTGTGCTCCTGATAGGGTGATTCAAAATACCAAGCGTTCCGAAGTCTGAGACACCGGAAGATAATTTTGCTGGCTTACGTCCTGGCCAACAAAGCCGCGCTGATCGTTCATGACCGCCAATTGCGGGGCTTTTTGCAGCTGGAGGTAATGCGGCATTCGTTGCGCGACCTGCTCAGCGCCGCTCTCGGCGGCAAAATGACCACCCAGCAGGACGGTAAGGGCGATTGCATTCGAGAGTAAAAGGACGCTGTTCATGAGGCTAACCTCGGTTGTTCGTGAGAACAGCTAAAGCAGCCCGCGTGCCAAGAGTCTAACGGCAATTAAATCCTTTAAAAACAAAGAATTAACTTATTCCTTAAAGAGGCCGTCGTTGCAAATTGCAATGATGGCATTTTGAGAGGATGCAATTTGCACGGTAAATTAAGCCACGATGACAAGGGGCGGCTGCCTACACTTAAAAAGCCCTACGGACGACATGACAAAAGCAGGCCTGGCCGTTAACATGCTCGCCGTCTATCGCACCGCATCCCAGCGGGGCGATCTGTGTCTCAGTAGCTCAATTGGATAGAGCATCCCCCTCCTAAGGGGAAGGTTGGCAGTTCGAACCTGCCCTGGGACACCACCTGATTTACAGCCCTGCGCTGTGATAAAAAGCTCCGCCGGAGAATCCTCCAGCGGGGCTTTTTTATGCCCGTCGACCCGACGACCTACATGGCAAGTCCATCGTTGCTGTGCCTTACTCCTCGTACCATGCAAGGAGTGACGCGATGCGACACAGAGGTGCACATTTCTGGTTATGGACCAACAGCCGGCTACCTCACCACATCCATGAAGAAGTGCTCAGCGATGGTGTGCAGGTCGAGGTGCAGGCACGGGTCGGTCATGGGGGCGTCACGCAGGTGTTCATCGGTATTTACGCTGACGGTGGCGGGGCGATTTGCGAGGAGTTTCATGACCGGGCGGTAGGTGAATATTATTGTTCCGCGTTGAAGTGGGGCGCTAAGCGGGCGAGAGAGCTGGTTGCGGACAGCCAAGCGTTTGTCGCGCCGCATCGGGTGCAATTGACGTTGGCCCCGGTGATTACCGATGAACCGACACTGGCATTGCGACGCATGGAAATGACCGAACGTGAGCGTTTGAAAATCCGCTCCGAAGACGCCTGGTCGGAGTACCTGGCTGCCAAGGCCGCGATGCTTGAGCTGATGCGCGCCACCAAAGTCGACCCCGGGGTGTGGGCGGACCACAAGGAGCGCCTGCGGCAGGCGATTGATCGGCGCATCAGTGTGCAACGCGCCTATCTGCGCTGAGTCATTTGCCGATCGACAGGCTCGAGGAGCGTCGCAGTTCCTCGATGGTCTCGATCAGTTCATCGTAGGACACCGGTTTGCCGATGTGCTGGTCGAAGCCCGATTGCCGGGATTTCTGAATATCGCTTTGGGCACCGTAGCCCGTCAGCGCAATGGCCGGCACATCCCTGAGCAGCGGGAGTTGCCGCAAAGCGCTCATCAGTTCGTGACCGTTCATGACTGGCATGCCCAGGTCCGAAATGATCAGGTCGAAGTGCGTGCCTTTTGCGGCGTCCAGCGCGGCCACCGGACGGTCGAAGGCAATCACTTGCGCGTCCTCCATTTCCAGCAGCATCTTCAAGGTTTCCAGCACTTCGGCAGAGTCGTCGACCAGCAGAATGGTCAAGCCGCTCAGCCGTCCGGCCCCCTCGTCGACCTGCGTAGCGGTTTGAGCGTCATGATCAGTCTTGGCCATCGGCAAGTAGACACTGAACGTGCACCCTGCACCCAACCCGGGTGAGCTCACTTCAACCGAGCCGTGTTGTGCTTCTGCCAGTTGGCGGACCAGCGACAGGCCGATCCCCAGCCCTTCACGGTTGTGCGTGGCATGTTGCTTCTCTGCCTGCCCGAACAGATCGAACACGTGCTCAAGGTTCTCGGCGGCAATGCCGGTGCCGTTGTCTTTGACGTCCAGCCGCACCCTGTTCCCGTCCTGGCTGGCGATCAGTTGCACGTGGCCATTGGGCGGGGTGAATTTCAGCGCGTTGTTCACCAGGTTCCAGATAATCTGTTCCAGGCGTGTCGGATCGGCATGCACCATCAACGGCTCTGAAGGCACATGCAACTCGACCGTGGTTTCGTGCCGTTCGTTGAGCACGACGCTGTGGATATCACGCAGCACGCTGACCAAGTCCGTGGCGACCGGTTGCAGCTTGAGTTTGCCGGTACGGACACGGGCGACATCCAGCAGATCATCGATGATCCGGGCCTGGCTATTGACGGCATCGCAGATCGTATTGACGGCCTTGGCGGCCGGAGCCACGGACTTGGTCACCGGCAGGCGACGCAGCAGCTCAGCGTTGAGCTGGATCAGGTTCAGCGGGTGCTTGAGCTCATGGGACATGACTGCGAAGAACTCGTCCTTGAGGTAATTGGTGTTGCGGGTCTCGGCCAGCGCCAGGCTTTGCGCTTCGTGCTGACGTTTGTGGCCGGTCAGGTCCCGGGCAATCTTCACGTAGCCTCGGAGGTTGTCACCGCTGAGCAACGTCGCCTCACCACTGCAAAAGAACCGACTGCCATCCTTGCGCAAGTGCCAGCGTTCGTCCTCGCTGCGCCCATGGTCGCGCACCGTCTGCAGTTCTTTCTCGGGCACGCCGCTGGCGCGGTCCTCTTCAGAGAAAATAAAGTCGTAATAAGCCCCCTCTGCTTCGCTCTTGCCATAACCGAAGATCAACTCGGCACCTTTGTTCCAGCTGGTGATCACCCCTTGTTCATCCAGCGTGATGATCGCGTAATCGCGGGTGCTTTCAGCCACCAGACGCATGCGTTCTTCGCCCAGGCGCAGTTCTTCTTCGGCGGCGCGGCGTTTGGTGATGTCGATGAAGGTCAGCACCGTCCCGTCGATATGGTCTTCGCTGGAGCGGTAGGGCAGCAGGCGGGCGATGTACCAGCGCTTGTCGGTGCTGCTGACTTCACGCTCGATCATGTTCAATGACTCGAAGACCAGCGCTGCATCACGGGCCAGGTCGTCGTAGTGCAGTCGGTGGGTGATGTCGAGCAAGGAGCGTCCGGTATCCACCGGCAACATGCTGAAGATGTCCGTGGCGCGCGGAGTGAACCATTTGATCCGCATGTTGCGGTCAACGAACACCGTGGCGATGTCGGTGGAGGCGATCAGGTTGGTCAGGTAGTCGTTGATCTTGTCGGTTTCTTCAACTTTGGTTTTCAGCTCGAAGTTGACCGTCAGCAACTCTTCGTTGATCGATTGCAGTTCTTCCTTGCTGGTTTCCAGCTCTTCGGTGGCCGAGCGCAGCTCTTCGTTGATTGCCTGCATTTCTTCGTTGGAGGCCTTCAGCTCCTCGCTAGAGACTTCCGATTGTTCGATGGTGTCCTGCAAGTGCAACTTGGTGCGTTGCAGTTCGCGTTCAAGGTTGGACAGCACCTGGCTTTCGGTTTGCGTCAGGGTCGAGGCGGCCTGTTCCGAGGGATCGACTTCGGCCTCTTCGAAAATCACCAGGACAAACTCGCCGTCCGACTCTTCGTCCTTATAAGGCTGCGCCATCAGGTCGACTTTGTAACGCCGGTTGTCCCGGCTGATCGGCACCGCACGGGATTTGACCACCAGGCCACTCTGCTGGACCTGAAACAGCGTGGTGCGAATCTCCAGACGCAACTCGGGAACAATCAGCGTCAGCAAGTTACGCGACAACTCGCCGCCCACATGGCGCAGGAAGCGCCCAGCGCTATCGCTCATGTGCAGGATGTCGGCGTTGGCATCGACAATCATGCTCGGTGGCGCCGCGCTTTCGAGGGCGCGCTGATGGATGTCGGCAAAGGACAGTTTGCGCTGCACCGCGTTTTGCGGCGTCTCACGGGAAATATTGCTGCGCACATACCCGCCGCGCGGCATGGTTGGGGTACGTCGGCTATTGGTCGTGCCGGTCTTGGCGCGGAAGATCCGGTTGCGCTTGTCCACCGGAGCGAACAGTTCGTGGCAAGCATCGGCGCTCTCGGAAGAGCCCAGGAACAGGAAACCGCCCGGACGCAGTGCGAAGTGAAACATTTGCAGAATTTCACGCTGCACTTCGCGATCCAGGTAGATCAGCAGGTTGCGGCAAACGATCAGGTCAATCTGCGAAAAGGGCGGATCGGACAACAGGCTGTGTTTGGCAAACAGGACCTTTTCGCGAATTTCCTTGCGAATCCGGTAGTGGTCATCTTCCTTGACGAAGTAATGCCGCAGGCGCGTCGGCGGCACATCGGTCACGATCGCTTGCGGATACAGACCGGCCCGGCCGATGCTGATGGCGCGTTCGTCAATGTCGGTGGCAAACAGTTGCAGCGAGGCTTTGCTGGCGTCCAGTTGCAGTTGATCGTTGAGCAGCATCGCCAGGCTGTAGGCTTCTTCGCCCGTTGAACAACCGGCGGACCAGACACGGATTTCTTCTTTCTCGGGCTGCGCCGACACGGCGGCACTGACCAGTTGCGGCAGTACGTTCCGCTCTAGGGCTTCGAACGCCTCGCGATCACGGAAGAAGTTGGTCACGCCAATCAACATATCGCCCAGCAGGGCTTTGGTTTCGTCGGGATTGTTTTGCAGGAAGCGGAAATAGGCACCCAGGTCGGGTTGGGCCGTGACCTGCATCCGGCGCTCGATCCGCCGCAACACGGTCGCGCGCTTGTAGTGCTTGAAATCATGGCCGGTGCCGGTGCGCAGCTGGATCAGGATGTCATGGAGCAGCTGTTCGGCGAGCGCCGCGTCACGCTCGGACACGGAGGCGAACGTTTGCAGGTCTGGGTCGTTGGCGGTGGGCAGGCTGATTTCCTGTGAGTTTCGCCACAGCTCCAGCAGCTTTTGCGGCATTTCCACCACCGGCAACACCAGATCGACATTGCCGGTTTCGATGGCAGCGCGAGGCATGCCGTCAAACTCGGCATCTTCCGGTGCCTGGGCCATGGTGATGCCACCGTGTTCCTTGATGCGCGACAGCCCGACCGCACCATCGGAGCCACTGCCTGACAGCACCAGGCAGAAAGCGCGCTCGCGGTGGACTTCGGCCAGGTCGCGGAAAAACAGATCAATCGAGGCGTGCCGAGACCCGTGCGGGTCGTTGCTGCTGACTTCAAGCACCCCGTCATTCATCGTCAGCCGCTGAGCCGGCGAGATGACGTAAACGTGGTTTTTCTCGATCGGCACCGTTTTGGTGACTTGCAGGACTGGCATCCGGGTCGATTCCTGGATGATCTTGTCCGCGATGCTCTGGTGATCGGGCGACAGGTGAAGAATGATCACGAACGCCATGCCGTTGTCATGCGGCATGTTCTCGAAAAACAGTTTGATGGCTTGCAGCCCGCCCGCCGACGCTCCAACGCCTACCACTGGAAAATCCAGGGTGCTGGGCTTCAGGGCCTTACGCTCAGGAGCCGGGGCCGAGTGCTGGGGGGTGCTGGTCATTTCTTCTGCCTTAGTCGGCGACTGCGGTCTATTGATATCTTCGGTTATAAAAAGCGCGTCAATAAAGCAGCATAATCCCGTTTTTCAATAACACCTTCAAATATTTAGAGACACTTGATTGGCTGGAGTTCTCAAGGGAACGGCACTCCTGGCCGATAACCCGAACGGTCATTGTCTTCTTCTCAAATTGCCTGGAAATCTTCGATGCTGTCGTATCACCAAAAGAGTTTTCTGATCGTCGATGATTTCTCGGATTTCCGCAGTTCCGTCAGGTCCATGCTGCGTGAACTGGGGGTCAAGGACGTCGACACCGCAGACACCGGGGAGCAGGCGCTGCGCATGTGTTCGCAGAAGGCCTACGATTTCATCCTGCAGGATTTTCACCTCGGCGACGGCAAGAAGAACGGCCAGCAAGTCCTCGAAGACTTGATGATCGAAAAGCTGATCAGCCATGAAAGCGTGTTCGTCATGGTCACTGCCGAAACCAGCCAGGCCATGGTGCTCAGCGCGCTGGAACACGAACCCGACGCTTACCTGACCAAGCCGTTCAACCGTTCCGGCCTGGCCCAGCGCCTGGAGCGTCTGGAACAGCGCAAGAACCTGCTCAAGCCGATCCTGCAAGCGCTCGATCGTGGCAAACCGCTCGAAGTGCTCAATGCCTGCATCGAGCTGTGCAAGAAGGACATCCGTTATTCGCCGCTGTGCCTGCGTTACCGCGCGGACGCCTTGCGCGACCTGAATCAAAACGAAGCGCTGGAACGTCTCTACGACAGCATCATTGCCGATCGGCCGTTGCCGTGGGCGTTTGCCGGGTTGGGCAAGTTGCTGTTCAAGCGTGGCCAGGTCAGCCAGGCTAAAGGCGTTTACGAAAAAGCCCTGAAAGTGTTTCCGATGATGCCGGCGCTGTATGACGGCATGGCTGATGTGCTGGTGGCCGAAGGGGATACCAAGGGCGCGCAGAAAGTATTGGAAGAAGCCATTCGCCTGTCGCCGCTGGCGGTGCGCCGGCAAGCACTGCTGGGCAAACTGGCGATGGCCAACGAAGATTTCGATACGGCCTCAAAGGCTTATCGCCAGGCCGTGTCCCAAGGCGCGCAGTCACGCTTCAAGGATGCCGAAAGCAACCTCGGCCTGGCCCATGCGTTGATCAGCAAAGGCAGCGAGAAAGGCCTGGATACCCGCACCCGACTGGAGATCAATACGACCCTCAGTCTGGTGGCCAAGGAAAACCCGTCTGATCCTGGCCTGCAGATTCGTGCGCGCCTGATGAAAGCCACCAGCCTGTTGCTCAACGACGCCGAAACCGCCGAGAAGCTCACCGAGCAGGCGATGATGCGCCTCGATGGCATGGAGCAGTTCATGAGCGCCGAAGCCGCGCTGCTGGTGGCCAAGCAGCTGCAAATGCTTGGCCAGGCGAGCGCCGGCGCGACGATGTTGAAAAACTGTGCGGAAATCTACGGTGACGATCCGGTGGTGATGCAAGGGATCGCCAAACTGACCGATGACCCGACGATCCTCAGCCAGAGCAACGCGGCCTCCGACCTCAACCGACAGGGTGTGCAGGTGTACAAGACCGGCAACCTGGTCGAAGCCCGGGCAATCTTTCGCAAAGCGCTGGCGCTGCAACCGAAGAACATCAGTATCGCCCTTAACATGGCGCAATCGCTGCTGCACGGCACCGATACCAGCGTAGCGTCGGCCGAGCTCGATGAATGCCGGGCCTGCCTGAAACTGGTGGGCATGATGCCCGACACCGACGCGCGGTATCCGCGCTTTCAGAAACTGAAAATCAAGGCGTTCAGCGGATGAGCCAAGACAACTCTGCACTGGATTTTTCGACGGTGATTGCCTCCACCGTGCACGACATGAAGAACTCGTTGACCCTGCTGATGCAGGCCCACAGCCAATGGCTGGCCCGCTTGCCCGATCCCGAGCGGCACAGCCCGGAGCAGGGCGTCATCGAGTACGAGTTCGCTCACCTCAACGGCATGCTGGTGCAGTTGCTGGGGCTGTACAAACTGGGCGTCAATCAGATGCCGTTGCAGCCGGCCTATCATGAGCTGGATGATTTCATCGAAGCGCAACTGGCCGCTCATCAGGAAGTGTTCGCCAGTCGCGGCATTGTCGCGACTTATGAAGTCGACCCGTTGAGCCCCTTGGGTTTCTTCGATCGCGAGCTGGTGGCCTCGGTGCTGGCCAACTGCATCAACAACGCCATTCGTTACGCCCGCCAGTCATTGCTGATCAGTGTCGGCGACGAGGCCGGCGAACTGGTGCTGTCCATCAACGACGATGGCGACGGTTATCCGGTCGAGATGATCGAGCGTCAGGCCGATTATGTGCAGGGCATCAACCACAGCAGCGGCAGCACAGGCCTGGGCTTGTATTTCGCCGGACGGATCGCCGCCTTGCATCAGCGCAATGGCGTGGAAGGACGCACCCGGATCAGCAACGGCGGGCCGTTGGGTGGTGGGGTGTTCAGCCTCTGTTTGCCCTGACGTTTCTTTTTGTGTGGCGCTGCTTGATATTCCGAACAGGCGGAGCCTATTTTGTACGGGTCGCCGTTCGCGGCTCGCACAATTACAAAGGATTGCGTCATGACAACCGATGGCCAGCGTTCACTCGCACAGCGATTGACGGGCATTGATGAGATTGAATGTGTCACGCCGGATTTGAACGGCGTGCCTCGGGGCAAGGTAATGACCGCCGAGGGGTTTCTCGAAGGAAGGCGTTTGCAGATGGCGCGGGGTGTGCTGCTGCAATGCATCATGGGCGGATATCCGCCCGCACGCTTTTACGGCAGCGATGATGGCGACCTGGCGCTGGTGCCTGACCCGGCACACATCCACCGCTTGCCCTGGAGCCAGCAACCGCGGGCACTGGCCATTTGCGACGCCGATGAACTGACCGGCGAGAGCTCGAAGCTGTCGACCCGTGGCCAACTCAAGGCGGTGATCGCCCGTTACGCGGCGCTGGGCCTGGCGCCGGTGGTGGCGACCGAGCTGGAATTCTTCGTGTTCGCGCCCAATCCCGACCCGACGCAACCGTTCCAGCCGCCGTTGGGCCTGGACGGTCGGCGCGAGGAAGGTCATTCGGCGTTCAGTGTCAGTTCCAATAACGGTCTGCGGCCATTCTTCAGCGAAGTCTACCAATGCATGGCGGCCCTGGGTTTGCCGCGCGACACCTTCATGCATGAGATGGGCGTCAGCCAGTTCGAGATCAACTTGCTGCACGGCGATCCGTTGTTGCTGGCCGACCAGACGTTCCTGTTCAAGCACCTGCTCAAGGAAGTCGCGCTCAAGCACGGCCTGAGCGTGGTGTGCATGGCCAAGCCGCTGGCGCACACGCCGGGCAGTTCGATGCACATTCACCAGAGCATCGTCGAGATCGGCAATGGACGAAATGTGTTCAGCGATGCGGCAGGCCAACCGACAGCGACCTTCCGTCACTTCATTGGTGGCCAACAGGCCGGCATGGCGGATTTCACCGCGTTGTTTGCGCCGAACGTGAATTCCTATCAGCGCTTGTGCCATCCGTATGCTTCGCCGAACAATGCCTGCTGGTCCCACGACAACCGGGCCGCCGGATTGCGCATTCCGGCCAGTTCACCGGCCGCCCGTCGGGTCGAAAACCGCTTGCCGGGGGCTGACGCGAATCCGTATCTGGCGATCGCCGCCAGTCTTACCGCCGGTTTGTATGGCATCGAGAACGAACTGGAGCCGAGCGAGGCGATCCAGGGCGAATTCGAAGTCCCGGATAATCTTTCGTTGCCGTGTACCTTGCATGCCGCTCTTGAACGTCTGAAACGTAGCCAATTGGCGAAGGAACTGTTCGGCAAGGAGTTCATCGAAGGCTACGTCGCTTCGAAGACCATGGAGTTGACCAGCTTCTTTGATGAAATTACCCCCTGGGAGCGCCGTGTTCTGGCCACCCAGGCCTGACGACCTGTCGTCTTCGGGCTATCTTTTCGGATAGCCCGTTTCTTACCGCAAGGAGCCGCTCGGAACGCCGATGCGCCAAATCTGGAAACCTTTTCGAGCGCTTTATTTTGCCTCGCTGATGATGTTGATCGGCTCAGGCTTGCTGAGTACCTACCTGGGCTTGCGTCTGGCGGCGGATAACGTCGACAGCTTGTGGGTGGGTGCGTTGATGGCCGCCAACTATTTCGGCCTGGTGCTGGGTGGCAAGATCGGTCACCGACTGATCGCCCGGGTCGGGCATATTCGCGCCTATTCGGCCTGCGCCGGGATTGTCGGCGCGGCGGTGCTCGGCCACGGTCTGGTCGACTGGTTGCCGGCGTGGATATTCCTGCGGGTGATCGTCGGTCTGGGCATGATGTGCCAGTACATGGTGATCGAAAGCTGGCTCAATGAGCAGGCTGAAGCGTCGCAGCGTGGCACGGTGTTCAGCGGCTATATGATCGCGTCCTACCTGGGGCTGGTGCTGGGCCAACTGATTCTGGTCATGCACCCGGCCCTGGGCCTGGAACTGCTGATGCTGGTCGCCTTGTGCTTCGCGCTGTGCCTGGTGCCAGTGGCCCTGACCCGGCGGATTCACCCGGCGCCATTGCATCCGGCGCCGATGGAGCCGCGGTTCTTCATCAAGCGCGTGCCGCAGTCATTGAGCACGGTGCTGGGCGCGGGGCTGATCATTGGCTCCTTCTACGGTCTGGCGCCGCTGTATGCCTCGCAGCAAGGATTGTCCACCGAGCAGGTCGGTCTGTTCATGGGTAGCTGCATTTTTGCCGGGCTGCTGGTGCAGTGGCCATTGGGCTGGCTCTCTGACCGTTATGACCGGGCGTTGTTGATCCGCTGTTTTGCGGTGGTCCTGGCCCTGACCGCGTTGCCGCTGGCGATCATGCAGCAGGTGCCGCTGGAGGTTCTGTTCGTCGCCGGGTTCTTCTGTTCGCTGGTGATGTTCTGCCTGTATCCGCTGGCGGTGGCCTTCTCCAATGACCACGTCGAAGGTGATCGTCGCGTGTCCCTGACAGCGATGTTGCTGGTGACTTACGGCGTGGGCGCCAGCATCGGGCCGTTGGTGGCCGGGGTCCTGATGAAGCTGTTCGGCAGCCACATGCTGTATGCCTTCTTCAGCTTCTTCGCGTTGGTGCTGGTGTGGCGGATTCGCCCGAAAGCGGTCACCAACCTGCATCAGGTCGAAGATGCGCCGTTGCATCACGTGGCTATGCCGGACAGCATGTCGAGTTCGCCACTGGTGGCATGCCTTGACCCGCGGGTCGATGAGCAGGTGGTGCAGGATCAGATGCAAAATCCGATCAGCCCGGAACCTGCGCCTGAACCAGAGCCGGATCCCGAGACTGAGACCGATCCACCATCAGAAGACCCGGATGCGGGTCGTGAGCAAAGCTTCACTGAAGCCAGGCCCTAAACCCGCGCATAAAAAAACGGGCAGTCACCGCAAGGGACTGCCCGTTTTTTGTTGAAGCACCGTATTACATGTCGTCTTTGTCGAAACGGCGTGCTTCACGCTGTAGCTGATAGACGAACCGTTCGACTTGCCGCTGCACCAGACCGCTCATGTTATGAAAGCGAACACCGGCGAAGGTGGTGGAGATCCTCTCTTCGAAGTGCAGGTAACGCAATTCGACCGGTGCGGTCATGTTGCCGAAGGGCAGGGCGGCGACAAAGCGGTCATAGACCTGGCCCAGTTGCAGGCTGCCGGTGATGTCACCTTCAAAACGCAGTTTGCAGCCGGTGGCCGAGATGTCCAGCAGCTTGCCGCCCAAGGTCGATTTGAGTTTCTCACCGCCCAGTTCGACGTTGACCAGTTGCGCCAGTTTCAACGCCGCACGGAACGCATTACGGCGCTGGTGATAGATCACTTCAGCGGGCAGTGGGCCACGATAGCAGCGAGCATCGCCGGACTCATCGATGGTCAGCGTACCGTTACTTTCCCAGGCGATGCGCACGCCGTCATGAAAGCCTTCAACCTTGAATGGTTCTCCGGCCAGCAGAAAACGTTCCCCGTCACGCGGGATCATTTCATCCAGGGCGATCGAATTGCTGTCGCGATCAACGTTCACCAGATAGCTCTGGAAGCGTTGGGTGCGCTCATGGAACGTGATGATCAGCGGATCATGGCTTTCTTGCAGCTGCCGCAGGTTACCGGCGATTTCCATCGGCGTGGATAGCACCTTGGGTGGCTGCGGAGCATCGTCCGCGTTTAAGGCATTGAACACGGTTCATCATTCTCCAGGCAAAATTTGACTGCGACTTGCCAGCATACTGCCAGCATGTGAGGCGTCTTGATAGAGCGTGCTCATCAACAGGCTCAAGCCTGACTAAGCGGGCGCGGCTTTGCGAGCTTGGAGGTTGATCCGCGGGCATCGTAAAGCGCTGGCGGTTCGCCGCCGGTGAGGATTTTCAGCTGATTGGCCGTGGCGGCCTGCTGGACCAGGATCGACTGGCCATTATTGACGTTGGCTGCCTGGCATTGAGCCAGTAGATCAGTCAGTTTCTCGCTCTGTTCCAGCAATTGATCGCCGATGCTCGACTGGCTGGCAAGTTGCTCCAGGCCACTGCGATCGGCCGGCAGATTGAGGCTGACGAGGATTTCACTGCGCTTGCGGCCATGCTGTTCAAGCAGAATGATCATTGCCTGCTTCTGCGCCAGAATATCTTCGAGCAGCGGCATGTCGCGACCGTGCAAGGCGAGGGACTCGGTTTGCAGTAACTCCAGCAAGCGTTGCGCTGGAGCAAAGTCGTCGGTGATCAGTTGCAGTAAATTAGTGTCGTGCATGGCTGGCCTTGGGGTTTAAGCGTCCAAAAGCCTGGCGCAGGCCGTGGCCTAGCGCTGGGCTTCGAAGTTGAGCAGTTTGCTGGCTACACGGTTGCTGTCGACTTTATAGCTGCCATCGGCAATCGCTGCTTTCAACTCGGCCACGCGGGCGTTGTCGACGGCAGGCTGATCGCGCAGCTTGTCAGTGACCTTCTGCAACTGTTGAGCCTCATTGCTGAGGTGTACCGATTCCCCGCTTTTGACGGTACTGGCCTGTTCGGCCGGGGTATTCAGCGGCGCGGATGTGCCGGTTTCGGCGGTTTCCTTCGCGGTGCTGGTACGCGTACTACCGGTAAGTGACGAGGAGCTGTTCAAACGGCTGAAATCGATGACCATGGTAAAAAACCTCTGGGTATTTGGACGCTTGCCATGTTTTCGGCTCTCCCTGCGAAAACTTTAGGCCCATTTATCAATGAGCTTGCATGCGCCAGCGCTTGTCCTGCCTGCGGCACAGTTTAGGGAACAGCCGGGCGGCGCGCCATCTTTCACCAGCAGATTGTTCTACATGGCAACTTCCACCTGGCCCGGCGCGATGACTTGCGCCTTGATGACCCGCTGGGAGTTGAGGTTTTTCACACGAATCTGTTCACGCAGGCCGCCGTTGGACAGGGCTTCGCCCGGCATACGCACACTGAGCGTACCACTGCGGGCGGTAATCACCACTTGGTCGCCCTTGCTGATGACTTCCGCCTGTTCGAGATGGACCAGCGTCAGGACCTGATTGGCGACCGTTGGTCGGGTAAGTTTCTGCCCCACGGCTTGTTCCAGGGAGGTGAAATAACCCTGGTTGATCAGGCTGATGTCTCGCTCGCGCAACATGACATCGCCGGGCTCGATGACCCCGGCGCGTTTGAGCGGCCGGGTGGTGGTGACAACGTCCCGAAACAGGCGGACTTGAGCGGGCACGAAGACTGTCCAGGGGGATGTGCTGTCGCAGCGGACCTTGACCGTGACCCGTCCGATCGGGGTCGCCGGGCTCTCCAGGGTGGCTGTCAATTCCTTGTCGCACATGGGCATGCGCAGTCGCGGATCGAGCTGGTTGACTTCGATTTCGTAGCGTCCTTCCGTTTGACTGGTAGCCAAATAGTCTTCTACGGTGAATTCAAGAAAGCCCTGAGTGACGCCGATAAGCATGTCAGGCAAGGTAACCGCGTCAGCAAGGGCAGGGCTGCCAGCGTTGAACAGGCAGACGGCCGACATTGCGCAAAGCAATTTGCGGGTAATTGATGTCAGGCGTCGGAAAAATGTCGGTTCTGTGTTCATAAGAGTTAAAAAGCAAGCGCCGTGCCGTTTAGCAATAAATGTGCGTCGCAACACACTTAAGCGTTGGTGTAGGAGTCAGTGCATGGCTGGTGTAATGGATTCAGTAAACCAGCGCACGCAACTGGTTGGGCAGAATCGCCTTGAGCTGTTGTTGTTCCGTCTCGACGGCCAGCAGCTGTATGGGATCAACGTGTTCAAGGTTCGGGAAGTGCTGCAATGCCCCAAACTGACCCTGATGCCCAAGTCCAGTCCTGTCGTGTGCGGTGTGGCAAATATCCGGGGGGCGACCATTCCGATTCTTGATCTGGCGATGGCGACCGGCTCCGGCGCACTTAAAGATCAAAGCAATCCCTTCGTGATCATCACGGAGTACAACACCAAGACCCAGGGATTCCTGGTGCGATCGGTGGAGCGCATCGTCAACATGAACTGGGAGGAGATTCATCCGCCACCCAAGGGCACGGGACGCGATCATTACCTGACGGCTGTGACTCGGGTCGACAATCAGTTAGTCGAAATCATCGACGTCGAGAAAGTGCTGGCGGAAGTGGCGCCGACACCGGAAGCGATTTCGGTCGGCGTGGTGGATGTCGAAACCCAGCACAAGGCGCTGTCCTTGCGGGTATTGACGGTCGATGACTCGTCGGTGGCGCGCAAGCAGGTGACCCGTTGCCTGCAAACGGTCGGCGTTGAAGTGGTGGCATTGAACGACGGCAGGCAAGCGCTGGATTACTTGCGCAAGCTGGTCGATGAGGGCAAGAAGCCGGAAGAAGAGTTCCTGATGATGATTTCCGACATCGAGATGCCGGAAATGGACGGGTACACCCTGACGGCCGAGATCCGCAACGACCCGCGCATGCAAAAGCTACATATCATCCTGCATACTTCGTTGTCGGGTGTATTCAATCAGGCAATGGTCAAGAAGGTCGGCGCGGACGACTTCCTGGCAAAATTCCGTCCTGATGACCTGGCATCCCGGGTAGTCGACCGGATCAAAGCAGCAGATATCAGCTAGGGGCCTTCTGCCCCTGGCGGTTAACACGATTTAAGAGGCGGCATCTTTGTCTACGGGTAATTTGGATTTCGAACAGTTCCGGGTATTCCTGGAAAAAGCCTGTGGCATTTTGCTCGGTGAAAACAAGCAGTACCTGGTCTCGAGCCGTCTCAACAAGCTGATGGAGCAGCAAGGCATCAAATCCCTGGGTGAGCTGGTTCAGCGCATCCAGACCCAGCCGCGCAGCGGTTTGCGCGAGATGGTGGTGGATGCCATGACCACCAACGAAACCCTGTGGTTTCGCGACACCTATCCGTTTGAAGTCTTGAAGAACAAGGTGTTGCCCGAAGCGATCAAGGCGGCCCCCGGCCAGCGCTTGCGGATCTGGTCGGCGGCGTGCTCGTCGGGTCAGGAACCGTATTCGCTGTCGATGTCGATCGATGAGTTCGAGCGCGTCAACATGGGCCAGTTGAAGATGGGCGCGCAAATCGTCGCGACCGACTTGTCCGGCACCATGCTGACCAACTGCAAGACCGGCGAGTACGACAGCCTGGCCATCGGCCGTGGTCTGTCGCCCGAGCGTCTTCAGCGTTACTTCGACCCCAAAGGGCCGGGGCGCTGGGCGATCAAGGCGCCGATCAAGAGCCGCGTGGAGTTTCGCTCGTTCAACCTGCTGGACAGCTACGCGGCCCTGGGCAAGTTCGACATTGTGTTCTGCCGCAACGTGCTGATCTACTTCTCCGCCGAGGTGAAGAAAGACATCCTGTTGCGTATTCACAGCACGCTCAAGCCAGGCGGTTATCTGTTCCTCGGCGCCTCCGAAGCGCTGAACGGTTTGCCGGATCATTACCAGATGGTCCAGTGCAGCCCGGGGATCATTTACCAGGCGAAGTGATTCGTTGGCCGCATCAAAAAACGGGAGTCCTCAGGGGCTCCCGTTTTTTTTGCCCGATGATTGCCCTGACATCACCACGATCCCCCTGTGGGAGCAAGCCTGCTCGCGATGGCGTCGTGTCAGCCAACATCAATGTTTCTGTTACACCGCTATCGCGAGCAGGCTCGCTCCCACAGGGGAGGGTGGTGTTCTTTAGAGGGTGATAAGCGGCAGAAAAGCGGCAGGCGGCGGAAATCGGTTGCCGCTTTTCTGGCATTGCCGTCTTGCCACTGCCGGCAAAGCCCCGGTTTCCGGGGTTTTTTGAATTGGCACGCCACTTGCTATGTCTCTGTTACGAAAAATCAGGTCACCCGAAGGTTTCCCGACATGAGCATCAGCTTCGATAAAGCGCTCGGTATCCATGAACAAGCCCTGGGCTTCCGCGCTCAGCGTGCCGAAGTCCTGGCCAACAACATCGCCAACGCCGATACCCCGAACTACAAGGCTCGGGACCTGGAGTTCTCCAAAGTGCTCGCCGCACAGAACGAGAAAACCAAGGGTGGTACGTTTGCCTTGAACATGACCAACAACCGCCATATCGAGGCCGAAGGCCTGGGCAATGGCGACGAGTCGCTGATGTATCGCACGCCGATGCAGCCGTCGATCGACCAGAACACTGTGGACGCCCAACTGGAACAGTCGAACTACGCGGAAAACGCCGTCGGCTTCCAGGCCAGCTTCACCCTGCTCAACAGCAAATTCAAAGGGCTGATGTCAGCCCTGCGCGGAGAGTAAGTCATGTCCCTATCCAGTGTTTTCAACATTGCCGGTAGCGGCATGAGTGCGCAGACCACGCGCTTGAACACCGTGGCCTCGAACATCGCCAACGCCGAAACCGTCTCGTCGAGCATCGACCAGACCTATCGCGCCCGTCACCCGGTGTTCGCCACCATGTTCCAGGGCGGCCAGAGCGGCGGCAGCGATTCGCTGTTCCAGAACCAGGACGCTGCCGGTCAAGGCGTGCAAGTGTTGGGCGTGGTCGAAGACCAGAGCAACCTTGACGCGCGTTACGAGCCGAACCATCCGGCTGCCGATGCCAAGGGCTACGTCTACTACCCGAACGTCAATGTCGTCGAAGAAATGGCCGACATGATTTCCGCCAGTCGCTCGTTTCAGACCAACGCTGAAATGATGAACACCGCCAAAACCATGATGCAGAAGGTCCTGACCCTCGGTCAGTGATAAGGGGCGACTCAGATGAGTGTTACCGATACCACCAGCGGCGTGAGCATCAAGGACGTCTTGGCCAACTCTTCGGTCAAGACCAATAACACCAGCAGCGACGGCCTGGCCTCGGCCACCAACAGCGCCACCGGCAAGAAGGCGTTGGGCAAGGACGCGTTCCTGCAATTGCTGGTTACCCAGCTGAAGAACCAGAACCCGCTCGAGCCGCAGGACAACGGTGACTTCGTGGCTCAGTTGGCACAGTTCAGTAGCCTGGAAGGCATCACCACGCTGAACGATACGGTCAGCGGCATTGCCGGCAACTACAACTCGTCGCAAGCGCTGCAAGCATCTTCGCTGGTGGGCCGCTCGGTGGTCGCGCAGACCGACACAGCGGTGGTCGATACCTCCAAGAGCTTCAACGGCACGGCCGTGGTTCCGGCATCGGTGGATCCGGTGACGATCAAGATCACCGACGCCGATGGCAAAGTGATTCGCACCATCGACATGGGCAGCCAGCAGGCCGGCAACGCCAGCTTCATCTGGGACGGCAAGAACGATGCGGGCGAAGTGGCCAAGGCGGGCACGTACAAATTCGCCGCCACCGCGACTTACGACAGCAAGGCGACCGCGCTGGTGACTTACCTGCCAGCCACCGTCAACAGCGTGACCATCAGCCAGACCGGCGGTGAGTTGATGCTGAACCTCGCAGGCCTGGGCAGTATCGCCCTGTCCAAAGTACAGACCATTGGTATATAGAGCCGACTAACACGGCACAAAGGAGTGGAATATGTCTTTCAATATCGGCCTTAGCGGTCTCTATGCAGCCAACAAACAACTGGACGTGACCGGCAACAACATCGCCAACGTCGCGACCACCGGTTTCAAATCGTCCCGTGCAGAATTCGAAGACGTGTACTCGGCCACTCGCCTGGGTACCGGCAGCAAGACCGTCGGCAACGGCGTGCGTCTGGCCAACGTTTCCCAGCAGTTCGGCCAGGGCGACGTGAACAACACCGGCAACGTGCTGGACATGGGCATCCAGGGCAGCGGTTTCTTCATCCTCAGCGACAACGGTTCCCTGAGCTACACCCGTGCCGGTGCGTTCAAGACTGACGCCGAAAACTACGTGGTCGACAACAACGGTAACCGCCTGCAAGGTTACGGCGTTGATGACAACGGCAAGATCATCAATGGCGTGCTGACCGACCTGAAAATCGACACCTCGAGCCTGTCGCCCAAGGCCACCACTCGCGTCGACCAGACGATTAACCTGAACTCCTCGGAAACCCTGCCGACCGTTACACCGTTCAACCCGGCCGAGCCATTGAGCTACAACAAGCCGATCTCCACGCATATCTATGACAGCCAGGGCAACCAGCACAACCTGGACCAGTATTACGTGAAAACCGGTACCAACGCGTGGACCGTGTACACCTACGTCGACGGTCGTTCGCCTTCCAACCCGGCCGCCGAGCCACCTGTGCCAGTGACGGCCAACGTGACCTTCAACTCTGACGGTACCGTCAACACCATGACCGGCAGTCCTGGCTTTGCTGTGACCGGTAAAGTCTTCCAGTTGACCGGTTGGGTGCCGGGCGTGGTCACCAATGCCAACGTGACGCCAAAAGTCTGGGGGCCTAACGGTTCGGTTGCGGCCACTGGCGGCCTGTCCTTCGACATGACCAAGACCACCTCTTACAATTCGCCGACTGCCCGTACCCAGCAGTTTCAGGACGGCTACGCCACTGGCCAGATTTCCAGCCTGACCATCGACGAAACCGGTGTCATGACCGCTAACTTCAGCAACCAGCAAACCAAGGCCATCGGCCAGGTGGCGGTCGCGAGCTTCGCCAACGAGCAAGGCCTGCAGCCCATCGGTGGTACGCGCTGGAAAGAAACCTTCGCCTCGGGCGAGGCGGGTGTCGATGCTCCGAAAACCGGTACGCTGGGTGCGGTGGTGTCCAACTCCCTGGAAGAGTCCAACGTCAACCTGACCAACGAACTGGTCGATTTGATCAAGGCGCAGAGCAACTACCAGGCAAACGCCAAGACCATCTCCACTCAGAGCACCATCATGCAGACCATCATTCAGATGACCTGATGCTGGTTCACGCTGAATAAAGAGCCCCTCGTGAGAGGGGCTTTTTTTATGGGCGGGATTTGTCTCGAGTGCCGAATTTTGCGTTGTCAGTGATGGCCCCTTCGCGAGCGGGCTCGCTCCTACAAAGGATCTTCAGTGCGGCGCCTGTCCAGTTCAGGAGCAAGCCTGCTCGCGAAGGCGTCAGCCCGGTCACCACTTTCCTTGGGGCAAAAGAAAACCCCCGACAATCCAGAGGACTGATCGGGGGTTATCCAGACGAGCGCCTTGCGGCGCTCACCGGCTCAGCTTATTGGCAAGCTTCGCAATCCGGCTCGTCGATGGCGCAAGCCTTCGGCACTGGAGCAGGGCCGGCTGGCGCTGCCAGGACCGAATCTTCACCGTGGTTGCCGCCGCTGGAAACAGCGTTCAGCTTGCCGGTGTTGATGGTCGACTTCTCGGTGCTGGTCGCGGCCAGGGCACGGAGGTAGTAAGTGGTTTTCAGACCACGGTACCAGGCCATGCGGTAGGTCACGTCCAGCTTCTTGCCCGAAGCGCCAGCGATGTACAGGTTCAGCGACTGAGCCTGGTCGATCCACTTCTGACGACGGCTTGCCGCGTCAACAATCCACTTGGTGTCCACTTCGAAGGCGGTCGCGTAGAGCTCTTTGAGTTCTTGCGGGATGCGCTCGATCTGTTGCACCGAACCGTCGTAGTACTTCAGGTCGTTGATCATGACCGAGTCCCACAGACCGCGAGCCTTCAGGTCGCGAACCAGGTACGGGTTGATCACGGTGAATTCGCCCGACAGGTTCGATTTCACGTAGAGGTTCTGGTAAGTCGGTTCGATCGACTGCGATACGCCGGTGATGTTGGCGATGGTCGCGGTCGGTGCGATGGCCATGATGTTGGAGTTACGAATGCCTTTCTGCACACGGGCACGAACCGGTGCCCAGTCCAGGGATTCGTTCAAGTCAACGTCGATGTACTTCTGGCCACGTTGCTCGATCAGGATCTGTTGCGAATCCAGCGGCAGGATGCCTTTGGACCACAGCGAACCCTGGAACGTCTCGTAGGCGCCGCGCTCGTCGGCCAGGTCGCAGGAAGCCTGGATCGCGTAGTAGCTGACCGCTTCCATCGACTTGTCGGCGAATTCGACGGCCGCGTCGGAACCGTAAGGAATGTGCTGCAGGTACAAAGCGTCCTGGAAGCCCATGATGCCCAGGCCGACCGGACGGTGCTTGAAGTTGGAGTTCTTCGCTTGTGGCACCGAGTAGTAGTTGATGTCGATTACGTTATCGAGCATGCGAACGGCGGTGTTCACGGTGCGTTCCAGCTTGGCGGTGTCCAGCTTGCCGTTGACGATGTGGTTCGGCAGGTTGATCGAGCCCAGGTTGCAAACGGCGATCTCGTCCTTGTTGGTGTTCAAGGTGATCTCGGTGCACAGGTTCGAGCTGTGAACCACGCCGACGTGCTGCTGCGGGCTGCGCAGATTGCACGGGTCTTTGAAGGTCAGCCATGGGTGGCCGGTTTCAAACAGCATGGACAGCATTTTGCGCCACAGGTCTTTGGCCTGGATGGTCTTGAACAGCTTGACCTTGCCTGGGTATTCGGTCAGGGCTTCGTAGTACTCGTAACGCTCTTCGAAAGCCTTGCCGGTCAGGTCGTGCAGGTCCGGTACTTCGGACGGCGAGAACAGGGTCCACTTGCCGTCATCGAAGACGCGCTTCATGAACAGGTCAGGGATCCAGTTGGCGGTGTTCATGTCGTGGGTACGACGACGATCATCACCGGTGTTCTTGCGCAGCTCGATGAACTCTTCTATGTCCATGTGCCAGGTTTCCAGGTAGGCACAGACAGCGCCTTTGCGCTTGCCACCCTGGTTAACGGCAACGGCAGTGTCGTTCACTACTTTCAGGAACGGGACAACGCCCTGGGATTTGCCGTTGGTGCCCTTGATGTACGAGCCCAATGCACGAACCGGCGTCCAGTCGTTGCCCAGGCCGCCTGCGAATTTCGACAACATGGCGTTGTCGTGGATCGCGTGGTAGATGCCCGACAGGTCGTCCGGCACGGTGGTCAGGTAGCAACTCGACAGCTGTGGACGCAGGGTACCGGCGTTGAACAGGGTCGGGGTCGACGACATGTAGTCGAAGGACGACAGCAGGTTGTAGAACTCGATGGCACGGTCTTCTTTCTGCTTCTCTTCGATCGCCAGGCCCATGGCCACGCGCATGAAGAAGATTTGCGGCAGTTCGAAGCGGATACCGTCCTTGTGGATGAAGTAACGGTCGTACAGGGTTTGCAGGCCCAGGTAAGTGAACTGCTGATCGCGCTCGTGGTTGATCGCCTTGCCGAGTTTTTCCAGGTCAAAGGTGGCCAGGACCGGGTTCAGCAATTCGAATTCGATACCCTTGGCGATGTACGCAGGCAAGGCCTTGGCGTACAGGTCGACCATCTCGTGGTGGGTCGCGCTTTCGGCGACTTCCAGGAAGCTCAGGCCTTCGGCACGCAGGGTGTCCATCAGCAGGCGAGCGGTCACGAACGAGTAGTTCGGCTCACGCTCGACCAGGGTACGGGCGGTCATCACCAGGGCGGTGTTGACGTCGGTCAGGGCCACGCCGTCGTACAGGTTCTTCAGGGTTTCGCGCTGGATCAGGTCGCCGTCGACTTCTTCCAGGCCTTCGCACGCTTCGGTGACGATGGTGTTCAGGCGGCCCATGTCCAGAGGCGCAAATGAGCCATCGGCGCGGGTGATGCGGATCGACGGGTGAGCGTTGACCGCTTCTTCGGCCGGTGCGTGGGCAGCGCGTTCTTTCGAACGACCGTCACGGTAGATCACGTAGTCGCGGGCCACTTTCTGCTCGCCGGCACGCATCAGGGCCAGTTCGACCTGGTCCTGGATTTCTTCGATGTGGATGGTGCCGCCCGAAGGCATGCGACGCTTGAAGGTCGCGGTGACTTGTTCGGTCAGGCGCGCAACGGTGTCATGGATTCGCGACGAGGCGGCAGCGGTGCCGCCCTCAACTGCGAGAAACGCTTTGGTGATCGCGACGGTGATCTTGTCATCGGTATAAGGAACGACAGTGCCGTTACGCTTGATCACGCGCAGTTGGCCAGGCGCGGTGGCGGACAGATCCGAAGTCGAATCAGCGGCCTGCGGCAAGGTGCCCTGCGGGTTCTCGCGAGTTGTGTCGGTTTGCATGGGGGAGTGTCTCCACATTCTCTATGTTTGTTTGAGCACCTTCATGGTGCCCACCGTTCTGTCCTGAAGCACTACAACCGAGGGGCCTCGGGCATAACAACTTCGGGACAGTAGGAAAAGGCTAATGATGCCGCTTCCTTGCCGAAGTCTTTGGTCTCGAGCCAGGGCCCGAAACCGGATTCCATTCAGGGTGACAGTAATGTCTGCAACACCCGTACCGTTCCGGCTGTTCTGGCCTCAAAAAACGGTGCCATCCGCAGGTGCGGTTTGGGCTTTCAAATTCACGCTTGGTTCAACCGGAAACAGCAATAAAGCGCTTGAGTTTCTGGTCTGAAATGTGGTTAGGCTTTTTAAGCCAAAACCCTACATGTAGGGTTTTTTTGGCGCCGGGCTACAAGATAATGCGTTTTGGAGGGTGTTGCAACGTACTACCTGTGGATAAACCTGTGCGTAAATTGTGTGTGAAAGAAGGAACAGGCGTGTAGGCCGCGACCTAGCGGGAGCGAACCGTTTTTCACTGATTTTCAGCGATTGAAAACAGTCATTCGGATTTTTAAGGGCGCGAACCCTATCACAAAAATCCGGGTTGTCCGAACGCATTTGCCGGCTTGTGTTCTCGGCGTTCGGCGTTTATACAATCGGCCAGTGTGTATGCATTCTTATCCTCCCCAATCATTACAAAAAGACGGGCGGATCCTTCCTTATAAGTGTTGTTGGCGAGCAGAGGTCACCGTGGAGCAAGAAGCCTGGCAGATATTGATTGTGGAGGACGACCAGCGTCTGGCCGAACTGACCCGCGATTACCTGGAAGCCAATGGCCTGCGCGTATCGATCGAGGGCAATGGCGCCATGGCCGCGGCCCGCATCATTAATGAAAAGCCGGACCTGGTGATCCTCGACCTGATGCTGCCGGGCGAAGATGGCCTGAGCATCTGCCGCAAGGTGCGCAATAAATATGACGGCCCGATCCTGATGCTCACCGCCCGCACCGACGATACCGATCAGATTCTTGGCCTGGACCTGGGGGCCGACGATTACGTGTGCAAACCGGTGCGTCCGCGCCTGCTGCTGGCGCGCATCCAGGCGCTGTTGCGCCGCAGTGAAGCCCCTGAGGTGGCCCCGGAAAAACAACGACGCCTGCAGTTCGGCCCGCTGGTGGTGGACAACGCATTGCGCGAGGCCTGGCTGAATGACAGCGGCATCGAGCTGACCAGCGCCGAATTCGATCTGCTGTGGCTGCTGGTGGCCAACGCCGGGCGCATCCTGTCCCGGGAAGAAATTTTCACCGCCCTGCGCGGCATCGGCTATGACGGCCAGGATCGCTCCATCGACGTGCGCATCTCGCGCATCCGTCCCAAAATCGGCGACGATCCGGAGCATCCACGACTGATCAAGACCATCCGCAGCAAAGGGTATCTGTTCGTTCCGGAAGCCTGCACCCTGTGAACTCGATCTTCCTGCGTATCTACGGCGGCATGTGTGCGGCGCTGATTCTGGTCGCGGTGCTTGGCGTACTGGCCTTGCACCTGCTCAACCAGGTGCGCAGTGAGCAATACCGCGAACGCCTGGCCCACGGCACCTTCTCGCTGATGGCCGACAACCTGCAACCGATGAACGAAACCGAACGCCACCGGGCCTTGCTGGTGTGGGAGCGTTTGCTGGGGATTCCGTTGGCGCTGAAGACCTTCGCCCAGACCGACCTCGACCTGACGCAGCGTACCCGCGTGCTGCGCGGCCAGGCGCTGGTGGAACAGACGGGCCCGCATGCAGCGAAGGTGTATCGGCTGGTCAGCGACAAGGAACAGTTGGTTTTGACGGGAGAAGTCCAGCAGATCAGCGAGCAACTGGCGCGAGCGACTATCTATCTGCTGGCCGACGAACTGGTGCGCGTGCCGGTGGCTGAGCAGCCCAAGCGCCTGGCGCAATTGAAACAAGACAAAGGCTTCGGTTTCGACTTGCGCCTGGTCACCGTCGACCAGGCGGACATGGACGAGGACCAGAGCCGCCGGATCTCCGAAGGCGACACGGTGATGGCATTGGGCAAGGGCGGTGACTCGATCCGGGTGTTTGCCGGCATGGTCGGCACGCCGTGGGTCCTGGAAATCGGCCCGCTGTACCAGATGAATCCTTATCCGCCCGAATGGTTGGTGCTGATCGCGGCCCTTGGTTTGAGCCTGATCGGTTTGATCGTCTATCTGTTGGTGCGACAACTTGAGCGTCGCTTGCGTGGTCTCGAAGCCGCTGCCACGCGTATTGCCAAGGGCAGCCTGGAAACCCGTGTGCCGGCGCGCGGCGCGGATTCGGTGGGGCGGCTGGCCTCGGCGTTCAATGGCATGGCCGAGCACTTGCAACAGTTGTTGGCGATCCAGCGTGAACTGGTGCGCGCGGTGTCCCACGAATTGCGCACCCCGGTGGCGCGCCTGCGTTTTGGCCTGGAGATGATCGGCTCGGCCACCACGCCACAGGCCCTGGAGAAGTACCGCGAAGGCATGGACCACGACATCGAGGACCTCGACAAGCTGGTGGACGAAATGCTGACCTACGCGCGTTTGGAGCAGGGCTCGCCCGCGCTGAATTTCCAGCGGATCGATCTGGATGCGTTGGTCAATCAGGTGATCGGGGAATTGGCACCGCTACGCGCCGACGTCACCGTGCAGCGCGGGTTGTGCCTGTCCGCCGCCGATTGCGACGATGCCTGGGTCGAGGCCGAGCCGCGCTATTTACACCGGGCGATCCAGAACCTGGTGAGCAATGCCATGCGCCATGCCTCGTCGCGGGTGACGGTCAGTTATCAAGTGGGGCAGCAGCGCTGCCGGGTGGACATCGAAGATGACGGGCCGGGCGTGCCAGAGTCGGCGTGGGAAAAAATCTTCACGCCGTTCCTGCGCCTTGATGACAGCCGTACCCGGGCGTCGGGCGGGCATGGCTTGGGACTGTCCATTGTGCGGCGGATTATCCATTGGCATGACGGGCGGGCGTTGATCAGCAAGAGCAAGAGCCTGGGCGGGGCGTGCTTCAGCCTGAGTTGGCCGAGGAATCAGGAGAAGCGGTGAGATTTGCGGCGTCTGTACTGGCCTCATCGTCGGAACGCCGCCCGGAGCAGGCCCTTCAATACACCGCAAATCCTCAGGCCTTGATACTGACCAGACTCAACAACTGCCCATCCACCACCCCAAACTGCGCATCCAGCTCAGTGCCATTGCGCCACTCGCTGGACAGATCTGTCAGCAATCGCAGCCGCACCTCACCGCTCTCGCTCCACTCCAGCACTTCCGCATGTTCAAAATAAAACCGCTGCCGAACAATCGGATACAGCGCCTTGAACAGACTCTCCTTTACCGAAAACGTCAGCGTGACCAGCATCGCCAACTGATCACGATGACCTGCGGCCATGCGCTGCAATTCCGCCGGGGTGAGGATTTCCCCGGCCAGGCGTTCGGCCCGTTCAGGGTTTAGCAGGTTTTCCAGGTCCATCCCCAATCCACGCCAGTGGGTCTTGTTTGCGACAATCGCCGCGGCCCGGCCGGTGCTGTGGGTGATTGAGCCGCTGATATGCGCAGGCCAGACCGGCGCCCGGTCTTCACCGATGGCCGGGCTGAAACTCAGCCCTTCCAGCTTCTGCAACGCCGCCCGGGCACAGACCCGACCGGCCAGAAACTCGGCCTGACGCTTGGCAACCGAGCGCTGGATGCTCGCTGGCGGCTCGATGGCGCTGCGCCTGAAATCATCGAGGGCCAGTTGCGAGGTATCGAAGTGCGTGCTCAACAGCACCGTATCAGGCAGCACAAACGGCAGCGGCCAATGGGCGTCGAGCGGGGTGCAGCAGACGGGCAGGGCGGGGGTGGAATTCATGTCGCGCATTTTGCCGGGTTGCCTTCGGGCTGGGTAGTCCTGACGTAGACCGCGTTATCGTTCTTCGCGGGCAAGCCTTGCTCCTACAGGTTTGAGCCGATCACGAAATGGCGGAACGACACAAGCCCTGTAGGAGCGAGGCTTGCCCGCGAAGGCCACGCCTCGGTCTTTCTGCTTAACCGAAGATTTTTTTGAAAAACGCCTGCATATCCGCCCAGGATTTTTCATCCGCCGTCTTGCTGTACCCGATATCCGGCCCACCATGATCGCCATGGCCCAACCGATCCGCATCTGGATTGCTGAACCCATGCTTGGCGCCCTCAAGGCTGACGAATTGATAGTCGGCCCCGGCCTTGTCCATCTCAGCCTTGAACGCCGCGACGTTGTCCGCCGTCACCATGCTGTCCAGCGCACCATGCTCCACCAGGATTTTCGCTTTCACGCTGCCCGGTGTTGCGGGCGTTTTGGTCGCCAGCGCGCCGTGGAAACTCACCACGCCCGCCAGCGGAACGCCTTGACGCGCTGCATTCAGCACCACGGCACCGCCGAAGCAGTAACCGATGGCAGCGATTTTATCCGGATGGGTCTGTGGCTGTTTCTTCAGCAAATCGAGCCCGGCCTGGAAGCGGGCGCTGGACGCGGCACTGTCTTTCAACGCCGCTTGCATGAAGGCCATGGCGTCCTTGGGATGCTCGGTGTTCTTGCCATCGCCATACATATCAATGGCCAGCGCGCTGTAACCCAGTCCGGCCAAATCACGGGCGCGGCGCTTGGTGTAATCGTTGAGGCCCCACCATTCATGCACCACCACCACGCCCGGACGTTGACCTTTAATAGCATCGTCGTAAGCGTAATAGCCGATCAGCTTCGTGCCATCGGGGCTCTGATAGGGAATCTCCTGAGTCTTGATCTCGGCGTGGCTGAGCCCGCTCAAGGCCAGTAATACGAGGGCGAGGAACACGCGCATGGTCGGATCTCCTGCATAAAAGTCATCAAAACAGCCGGGTGGAGTTGATTCAGCTTAGGTTCAGAGTGCGTTCAGGGGGAGTTCAGGGGTGGGTGCGTAACCTTGCCCCGTACCCAAAAAGCAAATAGCGCATGAGGAAATTCCCCAATGACTCACTTCAAAAAACTGCTTCTGGCTTTCACCGTCATGGGCGCAAGCACCGCGGCTTTCGCTTCCAACGATAATTTCGCCAGCCTTACTCTTGGACAGACCAGCGACAAAGTCAAAAAGTCCCACGCCCTGAACGACAACCTCAACCACCCGAACGCCGACGGCGTGATCGGCAAGGACACCACCTGGGGTGTGCGTCTGGGCCAGCAAAACAGCGAGGGCCGCTACTACGCCACTTACGACAACGTGTCGGGTTCGCACAATGGCATTAAACTGCGTCAGGAAAACCTGTTGGGCAGCTACGATCTGTTCTACCCGGTAGGCGCCAGCACCAAATTGTTCGGCGGTGCCACGGCCGGCCTGACCAAAATGACCCAGGAGTCCCCAGGGTTCAGCCGCGACAGCAACATCGGCTACGCCATTGGCGGCCAGGTTGGCGTATTGCAGCAAGTGTCGCAAAACACCTCGGTCGAACTGGGTTACCGTTACCTGCGCAGCAACGCCAGCACCGAGATGAGCGAGCGCGGTGGCAGCAAGCAGGGTTCGCTGGACCTGACCAGCAGCGCCCAGACCTACCTGTCGGCGAACTACGCTTTCTGATAAGTGCAATCCCTGTAGGGGTGAGCCTGCTCGCGATAGCGGCGTGTCAGTCGACATCAATGTCGAATGTGCTGGCGCCATAGCGAGCAGGCTCGCTC
>NZ_JASCOM010000409.1:0-3361 GCF_029959925.1 Pseudomonas sp. PS02303 | reverse complement strand
GGTTCAGGGCTAACAGCAAAAGCATCGCAAGCAGGCTCGCTCCCACAGGGGATCTTTGGTGCGCTGAAGATCGAATGTGGGAGCGAGCCTGCTCGCGATGGCGGCCTCACATTCACCCGATCAACTTGAAGACCACCGCACGCTGCCATCCTCCCCGATAAACGTCTCTTCGATGTGCTCCCCCACCAACCGCACCTTCACATACCCATTCAACACCCGATCCGGGTACGCCTCATCCCGCGCATTCTCGGTTTCCGACCACAACACTCGCGTATGCCCGTCCAGCTCGCTGGCATTGCCATACGGAATCGCCCCATGCCCGGCGCAACGCGCATGCAGTCCACCCTGGGCCGCATAGCAAATGCCATTGTGCAAATGCCCCCAATACCAGTAATCAGGCTCCCGACCCAACGCATCACAGACCGGCTGATACAACGCCGTCTTGTTGTGCCCGGAAATATCGAACCCCTGATGGTGGCTGAGCACCATGATCTTCTTGCGCTGGGGCAGCTCTTTCATCCAGGCGATCTGCTCCTTGTTCAGCGTGCCGTCCATGTACAGATTGATGGCGTCTGACGCATAGGCCGTGTCGAGCCCGACCACCAGCCAATCGTCGTTGTACAACGCGAAATAACTGGTGCCCTGCTGCGCCGGAAAACGCTTGGCCAGTTCCTTGAAATAACCGTGGGCGCCGCTGTACATCTCGTGATTGGAGTTGAGGGTGAACGAGCCGTGCTTGCCCATGGGCCAGCCGACCATGTCGACGTCTTCCTGGGAATGGGTGCCGGCGTAATACACATCCCCCAAGTGAATAGTGAAATCGGCCTGAGCCAGTTGCATCTGGTTGGCCACCGCCACCGCCGGGGCGTGGCTGTCGAACGGACCGGTGCCCCAGTCGCCGGCGATCGCCAGCACCACGTCACTGTCCATCTTCATCAATGCCGGGTTAGTGGCGAACGGCGCGTGATGGCGCAGGTTTTCGATCCACTTGAGCAGCGCTTCGCTCCACAACAGATCCAGCAGTTCCCACTTGCGACAGCCCAGCAGACTGCCGTCCTTGAGCACCCGGGTCTGCAACTGGTCGACCGATTGCGGTAAAGGCGTGGCGTTGCCGATGTGCAGGATCGACAAACCGTGGGACAACTCCCACGGCACGCTCGGCTGATCGGCCGGCAGATCGCCGTGTTTGAGCACGTATTGCGCCTGATCGTGGCCACGCTGCAACAGGGCGACGATGGCCTGGAACTCCTCGGGCTCAAGCTCGCTGATGAGCTTTTTCCAGGACATTTCCAATCGCGTGAACAGCCCATGCACGCGAACTTTGACCTTGTCGTATTCATGTTCCCAATGAGTAACTAATGACATGTTGGCATTCCTCCATCCGTAGTGGGATCACAGGGTTTTCATGAACTCGATGAGCGCCCGTTTATCGATGTCCGACAGTTGCGTGCCGTACAGGTGGCCGCTGTTGTGGTTGCCCTCCAGGCGCGTGTCGTATTTGAAGTCCGCCGAGGCCTTGGCCTGCGCCCCGCTCGTGACGAAGCCGACCTTTTCCTGGTCGTACACATCGGAGCCGGTGTAGAACACCGACGGCCGCTGTTCCGGCGTCTGCAGCAAATCCCACAGCGTGGGCACCGAACCGTTATGCAGGTAGGGCGCCCGCAGCCAGACACCATCGGTCGGCGTGTTGCTGTAGCTCTGGGTCTTGCGATAGGCGTTGAAGTCGAATGGCGGTTTCTTGAAGGTGTGGAAGGCCTCCACCAACCCCGTGGTGAACGAGTTCAGGCGATGGGGATCGGTGCCCAGTTCGTCGATGTGGGTGGTGACCTGGCCGGTGTCGGTGCGACCGAAGTCGTGACAGCCGGCGCAGTTCTGATCCCAGACCGGTTTGCCCTGGGCGACCTTGGCCTGGTCCAGCGCGAACGGCCAGACGGGCGGCTTGGTGCCGAGCAGCCAGTTGGTCACGCGGTTGAAGCTTTCCGGCAGCACCGATTCCGGCGTCGCACCCACGGCCATTGCCGCTGCGTAGTTGCGCTCGTGGATGTCGTTGTTGTTGCCGTCCCAGTGCAAGTACAGCGACTCCCGGGGTTTCTGGTTCCACACTTGCGGCAGGTCGACGGTGCCGATGGTCGAGTCATCCGGGAAGCCGAACACCACCATTTTCGTCGGGTTAAAGGTGTCGGTGCGCCCCGGTCCCTGTTGCGGGCGCAGCTTCTGCCAGGCGTAGGCCTGTTTCTGTTTGAGCAACGCGCTCTTGGCCATCGGAATGATCAGGTAGCGGTTGTACAAGCGCTCGAAAAACCCGAGTTGGAACTTGCCGTTGATCGCGGTCATCACCGCGTCGGTGGTGAATGTCGGATCGCTGGCGCAATCGTAGGCGAACCACTGAAAGGCTTGCAGTTGCAGGGTGTTGGCCGGGGCGGTGGCCACCGAGGTGGCAACGTCGCTGGCATTGGCCCGGTAGGAACCGGTGTGACACAGGGCGCAGTTTGGCTCCACGGTCGGGTAGCCGATTTGCCGCTTGGCCATGCCGATGGGCAGGTCCTTGCCGTTCTCAAAGAGGAAACCGAAGACTTCATAGCCGCCGGGTCTGGGCAGTTTCTCGGGACACATCTGCGGCAGCACGGCGAACAGGTAATACGGGATGCGCGCTTCAATGCCCAAGCCGATGGCGGCGTACTTGTAGTGGTCTTCGTCGGAGGCGTACTTCTCGGCTGGCACCACCCGCAGCATCTGGTACCAAGTCTCGTAACCGATAAATCCCAGCACCAGGACCACGATCAGCGTGCCGACCTTGAAACTGTGCCGCTGCCAGCGCAGCGCCCAGCCGGCACGCCATTCCCGCCAGCCGTCACAGAGCAACGCCAACGGACGATTGGCCGGCGTGCTGCCCAGGTACAGCAGGATGCCGAGGATCAGGAACATGCTCAGATCGCCCATCAGCATCGGCACGAACACTGATGCCTGGCTGCTGGTGTTGATCAGGTAGATCCAGAACGCCACGGCGATCAGTCGCGACAACACACATAACCAGGAATGCACCACAAACCGCGGTGCGTTGAAGCCCGACGGCATGTAGAACACGCTGATACCCACCAGCAGCATGCCGGCGTTTTCAAGCCATGGATCGGAGAGTTGCGGCGGCATGCCGAGCATCGAGGTCAGCAGCGCCGGAGCGAAAAGCGCCGGGATCGCGAAGACCATGTTCATCACGATGCCTAGCCAGATGAAGCGTTGGAACCAGCGGATGTAACTGTCCATATCATCCATTTCCTTCTAATCCTGAACACCGTCCACTGTGGGAGCGAGCCTGCTCGCGAAAGCGTTGTATCAGGCAACGTCAATGTTGACTGTGCCGCCG
>NZ_JASCOM010000408.1:0-3374 GCF_029959925.1 Pseudomonas sp. PS02303 | reverse complement strand
AGGCTTGCCCGCGAAGCTTTTGGCGTCCTCAAGGGCCTTTTCGCGGGCAAGCCTCGCTCCTACAGGGGGGGCGGTGTACGACACAGATGACCGAACCCCCGGCAATGCGCGACAATGCCGGCCAGCTTCAGGAGTGAATCATGAGTGAAATGATTGATACGCCGGTAGACGGCACCCTCGACGCCACCGGCCTCAACTGCCCGGAACCGGTGATGATGCTGCACCAGCACATCCGTGACCTGGTGCCCGGTGGCCTGCTCAAGGTAATCGCGACCGATCCCTCGACCCGTCGCGATATTCCCAAGTTCTGCGTATTCCTCGACCACGAACTGGTCGCGCAGCACGAAGAGGCCGGCACCTACCTCTACTGGATCCGCAAGAAACTCGCTTAACCCGCCGAATGACTGATGCGGATTCGCTTGCGTGCACTGCGCGTCAGGCGGATCGACAGCATCAGCGCCGCGCAACTCAAGCCCACGATCAAACCCTGCCACAGCCCGCTCGGGCCGCTCGGCGTGCCGAACCAGTCGGTCAGGCCCAAGGCGTAGCCCACCGGCAAACCGATGCCCCAATAGGCGAACAGGGTCAGGATCATCGTCACCCGAGTGTCCTGGTAACCGCGCAGTGCGCCGGCCGCCGTGACCTGGATCGCGTCGGAGAACTGGAATAGAGCCGAATACACAATCAGCATCGCTGCCACGCGTATGACCGTCGGGTCGGCGGTGTAGATCGTAGCGATGTGTTCGCGCAGCAACAGCATCATGCTCGCCGAAACACAGGCATACGCCAGCGCCGTGCCCATGCCGACCCCGGCAGCGAAGCGTGCTTCGCGCGGCTCCTGGCGGCCGAGCGCCTGGCCGACCCGCACCGTGACGGCCATGCCGAGGGAGTAAGGGATCATGAACACCAGCGAGCTGAAGTTCAGGGCGATCTGATGTCCGGCCACCACGGTGGCGCCGAGGCTGCCGATCAGCAGGGCGATTACGGCGAAGATGCTCGACTCGGCGAACACTGCGATGCCGATCGGCAGGCCGATACCGAGCAGGCGTTTGATCACCGACCATTGCGGCCAGTCGAAACGGCTGAACAACTGACTCGACTGGTACGCCGGTGCCCAACGCTCCCAACCGGCCATGCCCAGCGCCATCACCCACATCACGATCGCCGTGGCCCAGCCGCACCCGACCCCGCCCATGGCCGGCACGCCGAAGTGGCCATAGATGAAGATGTAGTTCAGCGGAATGTTCAACGCCAATCCGCAGAGGCCCAGCACCATCGCTGGACGTGTGCGTCCCAGGCCGTCACTGAAACAACGCAACACATGATAGAAGGCGACGGCGGGCAGACCGCTGGCGATGCCTTGCAGATACTGCATGCACGGGCCGATCAGCTCGGGATCGACCTTCATCATGTGCAGGATCGGTTCGGCGCTGAACAGCATGCCGGTCGCCATCAAACCCACCACCAAGGCCAGCCACAGTGCCTGACGCACAATCGGGCCGATTTCACTGTGGGTGCCGGCACCGAAGCGCTGGGCGACTTTCGGAGTAGTGGCCAGCAAGGTGCCGGTCATCAACAGAAACACTGGAACCCAGATTGAGTTGCCGAGCGCCACGGCCGCCAAGTCGCGCGGGCCGACCCGTCCCGCCATCACCGCATCGACGAAGCCCATGGCGGTGGTCGCCAGTTGCGCGATCATGATTGGCAGCGCCAGGCCAAGCAGGTTTTTCAGCTCCAGGCGAACCCGGGCCGGGCGGGTGAGGGAAGTAGCGGCGGGGCGGTCAGTCACGGAATTCAAGGGCGAAACGTCCAGAGATGTTGATGCGCAAGGCGGCGCATTCTACGCCCTGACGCAGTGGTCAGGAAAAATCCTGTGTTAGCTATTTGTAATCACCGATCCGGGTTAATGCTGAACACTGTGTGGCGAGGGAGCTTGCTCCCGCTGGACTGCGCAGCAGTCCCATAGCCTCGCAAGTGATAAGCCTGTCAAAACCGGATCGCTAGGGTTGGGGCCGCTGCGCGACCCAGCGGGAGCAAGCTCCCTCGCCACAGGGTATGGAGTGACCTTAATGCCCGCTGGCCCACTACAGTCATCTCCGCCTACACTGCCAACCCGCCAAAGGAGCCTGCCATGTTGATTGTTGCCGACGAAAATATCCCGCTGCTCGATGCCTTCTTCGAAAGTTTCGGCGAAATTCGCCGGGTGCCGGGACGTTCCATCGACCGCGCCACCGTCGAGCAGGCCGATGTGCTGCTGGTGCGTTCGGTGACCAACGTCAATCGCGCGTTGCTCGAAGGCAGCAAGGTGCGCTTTGTCGGCACTTGCACCATCGGCACGGATCACCTGGATCTGGATTATTTTCAGCAGGCCGGCATCACCTGGTCGAGCGCGCCCGGCTGCAATGCCCGGGGCGTGGTCGACTACGTGCTCGGCAGTTTGCTGACCCTGGCCGAAATCGAAGGCGTCGACCTGACTCAGCGCACTTATGGCATCGTGGGTGCCGGCGAAGTGGGCGGTCGCCTGGTCAAGGTCTTGAAGGGGCTGGGCTGGAACGTGCGGGTGTGTGATCCGCCGCGGCAAGCGGCGGAAGGTGGCGATTACGTCAGTCTCGAGCAGATCATCGAGCAGTGCGATGTCATCAGTCTGCACACCCCTTTGAAGAAACACGGCTCACAGTCGACCTGGCATCTGTTCGATAAACATCGCCTGAACCAACTCAAACCTGGTACCTGGCTGATCAACGCCAGCCGTGGCCCGGTGGTGGACAACGCCGCCCTGCGCCAGGTGTTGTTGCAGCGCGAAGACCTGCAAGCGGTGCTCGACGTGTGGGAAGGCGAACCTGAAGTCGATGTGGCGCTGGCCGAACTCTGCGTGCTGGCGACGCCGCACATTGCCGGTTATAGCCTGGATGGCAAACAACGGGGGACGGCGCAGATCTATCAGGCGTATTGCGAATTCATCGGGCAACCGGCCCAGATCAGCTTGAGCGATCTGCTGCCGGCGCCGTGGTTGTCGCACGTGACCCTTCACGCGAAGAGCGATCCGGCCTGGGCGCTGGCGATGCTGTGCCGTGGCGTGTACGACCCGCGTCGTGACGATGCGGATTTTCGTCGCAGCCTTGTAGGCAATGTGAGCGAGCAGCGTGCGGCGTTTGATGCGTTGCGCAAGAACTATCCTGCGCGCAGGGAGATTGACGGGTTGCAGGTGCGGATTGAGGGGGATTCGCCTGAGTTGCTGAAGATAGTGGCGGCACTGGGCGCAACGGCGGTCTAGAGACCGGGTTGACCCTTTCGCGGGCAAGCCTCGCTACTACAGGATTTGGGTGTTCGCTAAGTAGGTTGACGACGCAAAATCTGTAGGAGCGAGGCTTGCC
>NZ_JASCOM010000407.1:0-3402 GCF_029959925.1 Pseudomonas sp. PS02303 | reverse complement strand
GCGGTGGAGGTTTCGGCGGCGGTGGCGGGGGCTTCAGCGGGGGGGGCGGCAGTTTCGGGGGCGGCGGTTCGTCGGGCGGCTGGTGAGCATAATAATGAATGGGCACTTTTAGACATGGCATTACTGACTGAACACGAACAACGCAAAGTCGCCGAGGCGATTGCCCGGGTCGAGCGCGACACCGACGCCGAACTGGTGACGGTGCTCGCGGCCCGCGCCGACGACTACGCGTACATCCCGCTGCTCTGGGCCAGCCTGCTGGCGCTGGTGGTGCCGGGTATCGTGCATTACCTGACAGGCTGGCTGACCCTGCACAGTTTGCTGCTGGTGCAATGGATCACGTTCATCGTGCTGTGCCTGGTGTTCCGGATTCCGAAAGTCACCACCCACCTGATCCCGCGCTCGGTGCGGCATTGGCGAGCGTCAAATCTGGCGCGCCGGCAGTTTCTGGAGCAAAACCTGCACCACACGGTGGGCAGCACCGGGATGCTGATTTTTGTCTGCGAGGCTGAGCGGTACGTGGAAATTCTGGTGGATGAAGGGATTTCCAAGCGGCTGGATAACAAGAACTGGGACGCGATCGTTGCGGCGTTTACTCAACAGGTGAAGCAGGGCCAGACATTGCAGGGGTTTGTGACGTGCGTCGAGGCGTGCGGCGAGCTGCTCAAGGTGCATGTGCCGGTGACGCACGTGCGCAATGAGTTGCCGAATCGGTTGGTGGTGTTGGGCTGATTTCACTTCTGGAATTGATACACCTTCTGTGGGGAGAGGGCTTTTGTGGCGAGGGAGCTTGCTCCCGCTGGGGCGCGAAGCGGCCCCCCAAACCAGCCAATGCGGTCATTCAGATAAACACGGTTGCAGGGGGTAGGTTGCTTCGCAGCCCAGCGGGAGCAAGCTCCCTCGCCACACTAGCCCACTCAACCCAGTAGCGTTTTTGCTTCGGGTTTCGCACCGTTCGGGAAATTACCCGTGCCCTCGTATGCCATCCCCCCTAAAATACCCGCCATTCCCGATCCGCTCCGCCCGAGGCCGTTTTTTCCATGTCTGTCACCGCCACTCCCGCCAGCCTCGCGCCGGATCACCACGCTCAGTTCATCGACCTGTTGCAAACCAGCCTCGACCAGAATGCCTTCATCAAACTGGTCCTGGCCAAGTACGTCGGCACCGAAGCCGATTTGCAGCGGCTGATCATCAAGCAACTGACGGTCAAGGATCAGCCCTGCCTGTCCTTCGTCTACCGCTACAAGACCCGCGACATCACCAAGAACCTGCCGCTTGCCGAGGGCGTCGCGACCATCGGCGCGCTGTTGCCGGCCTCGTTCAAAAATGCGCATTTACTGTCGTTGACTGACGAAGCCCAGCTCGAATACAGCAAAAAGGGCAAGTCTTCGCTGTTCAAGAGCAAACCTCAGCAATTGCGTGAAGTGCCGTCCGCCGAGCATAACCGCGAGAAGAACCGTTTCCTCGACCTGAACCGGCCGTTCCTCGCTGACCTCGGCGTGACAAACAGCAAGCACGAGCTGATCCCGGCGATGTCGCGCAAGTGGAAGCAGATCAACAAGTTCATCGAAGTCTTCAGCCATGCGCTGACCACCTCGCCCCTGGCGTTGGACAAACCGGTGCAGGTGGCGGATTTCGGCTCGGGCAAGGGTTATCTGACGTTTGCGATCCACGACTACCTGCGCAACACCTTGAAGGCTGAAGCCGTGGTGACCGGCGTCGAGTTGCGCGAAGAAATGGTCAACCTGTGCAATGCCGCCGCCGCCAAGCTTGAGCATCCGGGGCTGGTGTTCAAGTGCGGTGACGTGCGAAGCGTCGCGCCGAGCGAGCTGGACGTGATGATCGCGCTGCACGCCTGCGACATCGCCACCGACTACGCGATTCACACCGGCATCCGCTCCGGCGCCTCGATCATCATGTGCTCGCCGTGCTGCCACAAACAGATCCGCCTGCAAATCCAGAGCCCGGCGCTGCTCAAGCCGATGCTGCAATACGGTCTGCACCTGGGCCAGCAAGCGGAAATGGTCACCGACAGCCTGCGAGCGCTGTTCCTGGAAGCCTGTGGTTATGAAACCAAGGTGTTCGAGTTCATCTCACTGGACCACACCAACAAGAACAAGATGATTTTGGCAGTCAAACGCGCCGAGCCGGTGGACCCGGCCCAGCTGTTGGTGAAGATCCAGGAACTGAAGGATTTCTACCACATCAGCGAACATTGCCTGGAAACCCTGCTGCGGGCTGACGGCTACCTCTAAAACACCGCATGACCCTGTAGGAGCCAGGCTTGCCGGCGAAGGCGATAGTGCCGACGCCTTCGCCGGCAAGCGTGGCTCCTACAGGTCACGTGGTGGCAATGCGGGCGGGTTTGATGGCGGTCTTGCGTCCGAGCATCACCGTCACGATCACTCCGGCGGCAAACAGCCAGGTGATCGGCTCGATATGTTCACCAAAAAACAGCGCCGAAAACGCGATGGTGAAGAAGATCTGCAACAGCTGGATCTGACTGACTCGGGCAATGCCGCCCATCGCCAACCCGGCGTACCAGGCAAAGAACCCGATGAACTGCGAGAACAGCGAAACATAACCAAACGCCCACCAGGTCTTGGCGGAAATTTCGCCCTGGTGTTGCAGCGCCAAATACACCACCGGTCCGATCAGCAGCGGCGTCGATAACACCAGCGCCCAGCAGATCACCTGCCAGCCGCCCATCTCCTTGGCCAACCGGCCACCCTCGGCATAACCCAGGCCGCCCACGGCAATCGCCCCGAGCATCAGCAAATCACCGGCCTGAATACTGCCGGCCCCGCTGATCAGCGCATAACCCAACACCAGCGCACTGCCCAACGCCGCGCAGGCCCAGAAGGCTTTCGACGGTCGTTCGTGGGACAACCACGCGGCGTACAGCGCGACGCACAGCGGCTGCAAACCGTTGACCAGCGCGCCGTGGGAGGCCGGCAAGGTTTGCATGGCCCAGGCCGACAACACCGGAAAACCGAGGATCACGCCTGCGATCACCAGTGTCAGGCCTTTGACCTGTTTCCAGGTCGGCCATTTTTCCCGGCGCCACAGCAACAACATCGCCGCCGGCACCGCCGCAAACAGCGCCCGGCCCAGGCCGTTGAGCAGCGGATGAAGTTCCTGCACGACGATCCGCGTGAAGGGCAAGGTGAGGCTGAAGATCACAACGCCGAGCAGGCCGAGGGCCATGCCGGTGTTTTCGCGCGAGGACATGATGGGGGACCAGAATGTTAGGTGGCGGGAAGAGACTTCATCTAGCCATAAACCACGGGGATCGCGCTGTTACAGCTAGGCGCAGAGTTATCCGTACAGTTGAAGGGCGCCTTCGCGGGCAAGCCTCGCTCCTACCGGTATGGTGGTGCCTTTGTAGGAGCGAGGCTTGCC
>NZ_JASCOM010000406.1:0-3417 GCF_029959925.1 Pseudomonas sp. PS02303 | reverse complement strand
GTCTATCAGTCAATCTCTATGTTGAAGCTGAAGACGTCATCGCGAGCAGGCTCACTCCTACAGGGGATTTATGGTGTTATCAGGCTGGGTAGTTCGCCCGCAGGGCTTCAAGACCGCCCTGATAGATCCCGGCAAACAACGCCTCAACCTCTGTTTCACTGACACCGTCGGGCGTAAAGCGACCCGACCACGTCACCCGAGCCCCCTGCCCCTGAGCCTCGACCTTTATCGTCGCCAGGTACTCAGTCGCCGGAAACGGTGCATGCAAAATCGAGTAGCTGTAAGTCTTCCCGGCGTTATCAAACGTCTCCAACCGCTCAACCACCTTCGCCCCATCCGCCGTTTGCAGGCTGCGCACTCGCCCGCCTTCACTCAGTTCGCTTTTCGGGATAAACGGCAGCCAGTCCGGCAGCGTGTCGAAACCGCCAATCAATTGCCACACCTCATCGGCCGAAGCCGGAATGTCGATAAATGCAGATGCCTTTGCCATGTAATCCTCTCTCTCAATCAATAAATTCAGATGGCCATGCTGTCGACGACACCGCCGTCGACCCGCAATGCCGCGCCCGTCGTGGCCGAGGATAGCGGCGAGGCGATGTAGGCCACCAGGTTCGCGACTTCTTCGACATTCGCCACACGCTGGATGATCGAGGTCGGCCGGGCCTTGCGCACAAACGCATCGGCTTCTTCCCGGACACTACGCCCCGATTCGGCGGTGGCCTGCTTGAGCATCTGCTCCAGGCCATCGGTCAATGTCGGGCCGGGCAGGATCGCATTGACCGTCACGCCAGTGCCCGCGAGCCGCTTGGCCAGGCCGTGGGACACCGCGAGGTTGGCGCTTTTGGTCACGCCATAATTAAGCATGTCGGCCGGGATGGCGATCCCGGATTCCGAGGACAGGAAAATCACCCGGCCCCAGCCCTGCTTGACCATGTCCGGCACGTAATGCCGGGACAGGCGCACGCCGGAGATCACGTTAACCTCATAGAAGCGCGTCCACTCGCTGTCCGGCGTGTCGAAAAAATCCACCTCGTTGAAGATCCCGAGGTTGTTCACCAGGATGTCCGCGCGCGGTTCGGCGGCGAACAGCTTTTCGGCACCGTCGGCGGTGCCGAGGTCAGCGGTCAGGCCACGCAATTGCGCGCCCGGCACGCTCTGGCGAATGCTCGCCAGCGCCTGCTCGACCTTGGCCGTCTCGCGGCCGATCACCACCACCGTGGCGCCGGATTCGGCCAGCGCCTTGCTGATGCCCAGGCCAATGCCGGCGGTGCTGCCGCTGACAATGGCGAGTTTTCCAGTCAGATCGATTTTCATGCTCAAACTCCTCAGAGGGGCAATGGCGCGCGTTCGCTCACCAGTTTCGCGTCACGCATCGCCTGCCAGAATGCAGCGGGGATCACGGCCGACAGTGCCGCAACATCTTCAGCAATCCGGTCCGGACGGCTGGAGCCCGGAATCACCGCAGCCACGGCCGGGTTAGCCAGCGAGAACTGCAGCGCAGCGGCCTTGATGTCGACACCGTGGGCCGCCGCGATGCGTTTGATCTGCTCGACTTTGTCGACGATCGCCGGGCTGGCTTTCTGGTATTCGAAATGGGTTCCACCGGCCAGAATGCCCGAGCTGTAGGGGCCGCCGACCACGATTTCGACGTTCTGCGCCAAGGCCGCGTCCATCAGACGTTGCAAGGCCCGGTCGTGGTCGAGAAGAGTGTAGCGACCCGCCAGCAGAAAACCGTCCGGTTGGGCTTCGGTCAGATCAAGGGTCAGCTCGCAAGGTTCGACCTTGTTCACGCCCAGGCCCCAACCCTTGATCACGCCTTCTTCACGCAAACGGGTCAGCACTTTGAACGCGCCGGTGCGGGCCTGGTTGAAGTATTCCAGCCACTGGTCGCCGTAAAAATCCTGGGCGATGTCATGCACCCAGACGATGTCCAGGCGATCGGTTTGCAGGCGCTTGAGGCTGTCTTCGATGGAGCGCATCGTGGCGTCGGCGCTGTAGTCGTTGACGATTTTGTTCGGGCGGCCGTGTTCGAACACCCCGCTCTTTTCGCCCAGGTCACGGGCCGATGCATCTTCGACTTCATCGAGGATGACCCGGCCGACTTTGCTGCTCAGCACGTAGTCGTCGCGGTTGTATTGGGCCAGTGCAGCACCCAGGCGAATCTCCGACAGGCCCGAACCGTAAAACGGCGCGGTGTCGAAGTAGCGAACGCCGGCATCCCAGGCCGCGTGAACGGTGGCCCGCGCCTCGTCTTCAGGAATGGCGCGGAACATGTTGCCCAACGGGGCCGTGCCGAAACCCAGCGCGCCGGGCAGTTTGTCTTTCAAGCTCATGGTTCAAATCCTCGTCAGTGTCAGAGGTCAGCTGAGTGACCGTTTGGCAGATCCTAGATTGCGATGATCGGACCGTCCAAGACATAATGCGCAGCACTTGAGTCCCTATAGGTCTTACATGATCGACATCCGCCAATTGCGCTACTTCGTCGCCGTCGCCGAAGAAGAACACGTCGGTCGCGCCGCCGAACGCTTGCACATCTCCCAATCACCCTTGAGCCGGCAGATCGCCCAGCTTGAAGAACGCCTGGGCCTGACCCTGTTCGAGCGCAGCCAGCAGCGCATCCGCCTGACCCGCGACGGCCAGACCTTCCTCGCCGAAACTCGCGCCCTCCTGACCCATGCCAGCCGCCTCGAATCCCTGGGCAAACGCCTCGGTCGCGGCGAAGAAGGCGGCCTGTGCATCGGCTACATCGAAAACGCCATGCACGCTGGCGTGCTGCCCAATGCCCTGCGGGTGCTGCGCGTCGACCGGCCGAACGTGCACGTTGCGTTGTACAACCTGAGTTCCGCCGAACAACTCGAAGGCCTGCGCCAGCGTAGTCTGGATATCGCCCTGGTCAGTGAACCGCCCGTCGCCGACGACCCGGACCTGCTGGGGTTTCAGGTGCTGGACGACCCGATGCTACTGGCCCTGCCCGAACACCATCCCCTCGCCCACCAGGCCACACTGACCCCGGCCGACCTGGCCAATCAGGAATGGATCGGCGTGCAACACCGACAGAACTGCGCCAGCCGCGAAGACTTCGTCAGCGCCTGCATCCGCGCCGGTTTCACCCCGGACATCCGCATGGAAGCCACCGAGCCCTTCACTGCGCTGGGGCTGGTGGCGTCGGGGCTGGGCATTGCGATGATTCAGAAAGGCTTGAGCCGCAATGCGCCGCCGGGTGTGGTGCTGCGGGAAGTGCCGTGGATTTCGTTTACCACGCCCTTGTGGGCGGCGTGGCACCGGATCAATTTGCGGCCGCTGGTGGAGACGTTCAGGAAGGTGCTGACCGAATCGGAGGCGGTTCACACTCCCTGATGGTGCATCTGCATGATTTTTTGTTGGCGCCAGGCTTGCCGGCGAAGGCGTCCTCAAGTG
>NZ_JASCOM010000405.1:0-3429 GCF_029959925.1 Pseudomonas sp. PS02303 | reverse complement strand
GGCAAGCCTTGCTCCTACAGGATCAGGTCGTTCATAAAGTTGACTAACGACTCAATACCGTAGGAGCGAGGCTTGCCCGCGAAGCGACCATCAAGCGTCAACGCATCACTTGGACTTAAGCTTTAGAAAAGACTGATGCAAATCCGACGCCCAACCATCAATCACGCCCTTCACGTCATCGGCCTTCATCACCTGAGACTCGTTTTCCAGCGGCTTGCCGGTGCCCTTGCGCACGACCTGGGCTAACACATGGTTATTGCCGCCATCGAGGAACACCGCCTCGGTGGCCAGATCGGTCTCCTGATCACGAATACCGCTGGCCGTGCTGACAGCAGCGGCCACCAGCGCAATCGGGATCACTTCATAAGGTTTCAGCCCTTCTGTCTTGCTGCTTACCGCCGTAATCGCGGCACGCACGACCATCACGCCCGGGCCAGGACCTGCGGCCAATGGCAGGGATTTACCCACCTCGCGCTTCAGCGCCTGGTCGTAGTATCCGGTGATGCCGTTGAGGGTCGCCTGGGGGATTTTCACCGTCGGTTGTGGTTTCGGATAGAGCTGGGTCGGCTCAATGTAGACGCTGGTGTATTGACGGATGTCGAGCTTGGGATCGACCCAGCGCATCACTGTCGCGCCCGAGGGTGACTTGGCTTCCTTGAGTTGACTGTAGTCCTTGAGAAAACCTGAATACTGGTCCGGCTCTACGACTTTGCTGGCACAGCCCACCACCCCGATCGAGGCAATGCACAACGTGCCCATCATTAACGCAAGCTTCATGCTGTAACTCCTGTCAGAAGGCCGACAACGGTATTGCATACGGGAATTACAGTTATAGCCAACGCACAGCGTGTTGTTGTCAAAAAGCACACTATTTATCTATCGCTGCGCAATGGCTCACAAGCGCCATTTGACAGACACAGAACCTCCGGCAAAGCTGCATCAAGCCTCAACGCACGCCTGACGGCAAATGCACTGGACTATGGAAGCTGCAATGCCGAAATATAAAAATAAAGCAGCAACCCCAACCCCTGATTCACCACCGACATTGATTAACCGTTACCTGTTTCCCGTGACCATCGGCGTCTTGCTGGTGGCCGTGGCGGCAATCGGCTGGTTTCTGCTGTACAGCACGCCAGCGCCGATCAATACCGTGCCCGTCAGTACGCCGACGGTTCAGCCGGCCAAAGCGCAACCCGTCGTCGTGACACCGGCGAAGATGGTCGATGAGCAACAATGCCGGGGCTGCCACAGCGAACAGATGAAAGATTGGCAAGGCTCCCATCACCAGTTGGCGATGCAGGAGGCCAATGCCGAAACGATGCTGGGCGATTTCAATAACGTCACGTTCAAGGCGCAAAACGAAACCACCCGTTTCTCGCGCAAGGACGACGGTTTCTGGGTCAACACACCCGGGATTGACGGCAAGAATGCCGACTTCAAAGTGGCCTACACCTTTGGCATCGCGCCGTTGCAGCAATACCTGATCGAGGTCGGCGAAGGTCGCTTGCAAGCGCTGGGTGTGGCTTGGGATACCGAGAGAAACCGCTGGTTCCACCTCTATCCGGGCCAGGGCGTGAATTTCAAGAACCCGCTGCACTGGAGCAAGCCCAGCCAGAACGCCAATTTCATGTGTGTCGAATGCCACACCACTGGTTACAAGCGCAATTTCGACGCGGCCAAAAACACCTTCGACAGCCAGTGGAACAGCCTCGGTGTCGGTTGTCAGGCATGCCACGGGCCCGCGTCCAACCACTTGGAATGGACGGCGAAGAAAGGTGATCTGATCCACGCCGGCTTTGCGGTCGACCTCAAGGACAAGGACGCCACGGTCGAAATCGAAACCTGTGCCCGCTGCCATTCGCGCCGCGCACCGCTGGGCGACGGCTACACCGTTGGCAAGCGTTTGATGGACGACTACCTGCCGAGCCCCCTGACCCGCGAGCTGTACGCGCTGGACGGCAAGATCAAGGATGAAGTGTTCGAACACGGCTCCTTCGCCCAAAGCAAAATGCTCGACAAGGGCGTGCGTTGCAGCAACTGCCACAACCCCCACAGCACCGAACTCAAGGCCCCGGGCAACGGCGTTTGCCTGCAATGCCACAACACCGCCGGCAAGACTTCGGTGACAGGCGTCGATGGCAAGGGTTTGCAAGCCAAGAACTACGACTCCATCGAACACACCCGCCACACCCCGGGCCAGCCTGGCTCCCAATGCGTGGATTGCCACATGCCCGGCAAGTTCTACATGGGCAACGACTTTCGGCACGACCACAGCTTCAGCATTCCCAACCCGGAGCGGGCAAAAAAACTCGGCACGCCGGACGCCTGCCTGACCTGTCACCAAGGCAAGGCCGGCGACAAGGTCACTGAGCAATTCAAACTCTGGAACACCGCCACCACGGCGCAGGCGCCACGCTACGACGAAAGCCTGTGGCTGATTCGCAACGGCCAGCCCGGCGCCGCGCAAGCCTTGTACGAACAGTTGCAGCGCAGCAACCTGCCGGCGATTCAGCGCGCCACCTTGCTGGCAGAACTGCCGCTATACCCGAGCGAACAGGCCTTGAAACTCGCGACCAAGGACTTGAGCAACCCTGCACCGCAGGTGCGTGAAAGCGCAGTGCGGGCAATCAGTGCGTTCCTGCCGCCACCGGAGCGTGCGCCGCTGCTGACGCCGTTGCTGGGCGATCCGGTGAAGGCGGTGCGGATCGTCGCGGCCCGAGACTTGCTGAGCGTCGCGCGTAACGGATTGGGCAGCGCCCAGGCCAACTGGAACGCGGCCATTGCCGAATACGAAGCGGTGCAAAAAAGCCTGGCCGAGCGCGCCGAGTCCAACCTGAACCTGGCGATGCTCTACCAGGCCAGCGGGCGCAACGACGAAGTCGAATCGCTGCTGCGCACCGCCCTCAAGCGTGATCCGGATTTCTACCCGGCGCTGGTCACGCTGGTGCAATGGCTGGAAGCCAATGGACGCGGCCAGGAAGCGCAGACGCTGTTGGCACAAAGCCTGAAAGAACACCCGGACAACGCCCTGCTGCAACACACCCAGGGCTTGGCGCTGGTGCGTGCGGGCCAGTCAGCGCAAGCCATGCCAGCCTTACGCAAAGCCGCGCAACTGGAACCGCAGAACGCCCAATACGGCTACGTGCTGGCGGTGGCGTTGCACGACAGCGGCAAGGTTGATGAGGCATGCGAAGAGCTGGAGCGGTTGTTGAACGTGCAACCGGCCAACCGCAATGCGCGGTTGTCGCTGATCCAGTACTACCTGGATAACGGGCAGGAACCGAAGGCGCAGGTGCTGTTGCAACGCTGGAAGAAAATGAACGGGGGCGATCCGGCGTTGAAATGACCGATGGTTGACCCGAAGGCCTCTTCGCGGGCAAGCCTCGCTCCTACAGGGTTTATGCAATCCTGGTGGGAGCGAGGCTTGCC
>NZ_JASCOM010000404.1:0-3429 GCF_029959925.1 Pseudomonas sp. PS02303 | reverse complement strand
CTCGCGAAGGGGCCATGACATTCAGCATTGACGTTGAATGTCAGACCGCTTTCGCGAGCAGGCTCGCTCCCACAATGGATTGCCAGTGCCTGCTGCCCGGTGAAACTGGGGCTTAGTATATCGATCAGGCCCAACAACCGCCGGGCCTTGCTCGCAATTATTGCTAAAAGTTACTCCAATGCCTTCCAGATATCCGTGGCGTACTCGCGAATGGTCCGGTCGGACGAGAACCAGCCCATCCGGGAAGTATTCAACACCGCCGAACGCCACCAGGCTTGCGAATCGTGCCAATGGGCTTCCACGCGCATCTGCGCATCCCAATAGGAATCGAAATCAGCGCAGACCAGGAAGCGGTCGTAATCGATCAGCGAGTCGATCAACCCGGTGTAACGGGCCGGATCATCCGGCGAGAACACCCCGCCGCGAATCGCTTGCAGCACGTCATTCAAACGGTGTGATGCGGCAATATCCGGAGTCGCATTGAACTCATGGTTCTGCTTGCGCGCCTCAACCTGCTGGGCACTGAGACCGAAGATGAACATGTGCTCGGGGCCGATGAACTCGCACATTTCAACGTTGGCGCCATCGAGGGTGCCGATGGTCAGCGCACCGTTGAGGCCGAACTTCATGTTGCTGGTGCCCGAGGCTTCAAAGCCCGCGGTGGAAATCTGCTCCGACAAATCCGCCGCCGGAATGATGCTTTCCGCCAGGCTGACGTTGTAGTTGGGCAGGAACATCACTTTGAGCAGTCCGCGCACCGTCGGGTCGTTGTTCACCACCCGGGCGATGTCGTTGGTCAACTTGATGATCAGCTTGGCCTGGTGATAACTGGCCGCCGCCTTGCCGGCGAAGATCTTCACCCGCGGCACCCAGTCGATTTCCGGCTCGGCGCGAATCGCCTGGTACAACGCCACGGTGTGCATCAGGTTGAGTAACTGGCGTTTGTATTCGTGGATCCGCTTGACCTGCACATCGAACATGGCCGCCGGGTTGACCGCGATCCCCAGTCGTTCATGAATCAGGTACGCCAGGGCTTTTTTGCTGTGCAGCCGCTGCTCGGCGAAGGCTTTGCGGAACGCAGCTTTCTCGGCAAACGGCTCCAGTTCCTTCAGGCGTGCTTCAGCGTTGTCCAACAGGTCCGGGCCGAGGGCGTCGACCATCATCGACGTCAGCTCGGGGTTGGCCTGGTAGAGCCAGCGGCGGAAGGTGATGCCGTTGGTCTTGTTGTTGATCCGCTCCGGATAGAGCTTGTGCAGTTCGGAGAACACGGTTTTGCGCATCAGTTGCGTGTGCAGCGCGGACACACCGTTGACGCTGTGGGATCCGAGGAACGCCAGGTTGCCCATGCGCACTCGGCGGCCGTTGTCTTCCTCGATCAGCGACACCGCGCGCAGCACGTCGAAGTCGTGAATGCCTTTGGCGCGCAACGAGTCAATGTGCTGGGCGTTGATCTGGTAAATGATCTGCATGTGCCGCGGCAGCATCCGCTCCATCAAACCGACCGGCCAGGTTTCCAGCGCCTCCGGCAACAGCGTGTGGTTGGTGTACGAGAGCGTGTCGACGGTGACCTGCCATGCGGCATCCCACGCCACGTCGTAGACGTCGACGAGCTGACGCATCAGTTCGGCCACGGCGATTGACGGGTGCGTGTCGTTGAGCTGGATCGCCGCGTGGTCGCCCAGGGTCAGGACCGAGGTGTGCATGTTGCGATGGCGGCGCAGCAAGTCCTGCAAGGACGCGGCGACAAAGAAGTATTCCTGGCGCAGGCGCAGTTCCTGGCCGGCTTCGGTGCTGTCCGCCGGGTAGAGCACGCGGGAGATGCTTTCTGCCCGGGCGACTTCGGCCACAGCGCCCAAGTGGTCACCGGCGTTGAAGCGCTCCAGGTGCAAATCTTCCATGGCGCGGGCACGCCACAGGCGCAGCGTATTGACGCTCGCCCCGCGCCAGCCGACCACCGGCGTGTCGTAGGCAATGGCCCGCACGGTTTCCGCCGGGGACCAGACTTGCTTGGACTTGCCGTTTTCATCGGTGACGGTTTCGACACTGCCGCCGAAGCCGATCGGGTACACGACTTCAGGCCGTTCAAATTCCCACGGGTTACCGAAGTCCAGCCAGTGTTCGGTTTGCTCCTGCTGCCAGCCGTCGACGATGGCCTGGCGGAACAAGCCGTGTTCATAACGAATACCGTAGCCGTGGCCAGCGATGCCGAGGGTCGACATGCTTTCCATGAAGCACGCTGCCAGACGACCGAGGCCGCCGTTGCCCAGCGCCGCGTCGGGCTCCAGCAGGCGGATACGTTCCAGGTCGACGCCGAGTTCGGTCAGCGCTTCGCGGGCGACGTCGAGCAAGCCAAGGTTGCTCAGGCTGTCGTAGAGCAGCCGGCCGATGAGAAATTCCAGGGAGAGGTAGTAAACCCGTTTCTGACCTTTGCGGTAGATCTGCCGGGTGTGATCCATCCAGTGCTCGACCATGTGATCGCGCGCTGCCAACGCAATGGCTTCGAACCAGTCGTGGTCGAAGGCGTGATCCGGGTCTTTGCCCACCGCGTAGGTGAGTTTGGTCAAGACGGCATCGCGAAATGCGGCCACCTCTGCTTCGCGAACAAGTGGTTCTTGAGTCATCGATAGGACCTCGAGCGAGCGTGGAGTTGTTGAGCCTAGACGGTCTGACAGGCCGTTGGGACTCTGGTTCGGCAGTTTTTCCTGATAGTGCGAGATAGGGCGGCATTACATTGTCATGTGCCTGAATCAATGCAGGGGCCGTGCCGGATTAACGGTGTTATTTGAGCGAAGGAGAAAAAATCTGGCGAAAGGTTGTTCAAAAATCCACCAGTCCCGGTATGATCGCGCGCCCTGATGCACACGCTGGTAACAACCGATGATGAAGTCCAACCTGATCGCCGCTGCGGAGATCGATCGCCTCGATACCTGGGCCAAATATTCTGCACCGATGTGCGGCTCGTGTGTATCCAGCTGCTGCACGCTGCCGGTCGAGGTCAAGATCAAGGACCTTATCCGCATCGGCATCGTCGACGAGTTCGAGCGCGGCGAGCCGCCAAAGAACATTGCCAAGCGCTTGCAGAAGGAAGGGATCGTCGAGCGTTACAACCAGAAGTCCGAGATCTTCACCCTCCAGCGCATGAGCAACAACGATTGCCTGTACCTGGATCGTAAGAGCCGTCTGTGCACTATTTATGAAAAGCGCCCGGACACTTGCCGCAATCACCCGAAAATCGGGCCACGGCCGGGGTATTGCGCATACAAGCCTAAAGAAGTGGTGCGCGAGAGCAGCGCCAGCCGTAGGACGCTTGAGAAGTTCTGATCCGCAATCACGCTGCCGGATAGATCGCCTTCGCGGGCAAGCCTCGCTCCTACAGGTCATGCGCCGTTCTTGTGACGCGTGCAAAACCCGTAGGAGCGAGGCTTGCCC
>NZ_JASCOM010000403.1:0-3443 GCF_029959925.1 Pseudomonas sp. PS02303 | reverse complement strand
CCCGCGAAGTCGCCGTGTCAGTCGACAAAAGTATTGCCTGACACTCCGTCTTCGCGGGCAAGCCTCGCTCCTACAAGGATTGGCGATGTGTATCGCACTGTATCCAGCCGCCGTCCCGATACATTCCACTTCATTCGCGGCTCCCACCGAACACAGACCAGATACAAACCTGCGATGAACTGTAAAGGCTACCCAGCGCCCGAAATCCGGGGCTGTCGAGGCACTTTTCAGGGTCGTCGCAACAGACGGCCGTCTTTGCTCGTGACTCCGTGAAGGGAACAATAATGACCACGCTCGTGCCTGAAACCGACCTGAAATCCGCTCCCGTCAACCATCTGCGCGTCGATCAGTACACCAACGGTCTCATTGGCCCCAGCCAGCCGATGCTCGGCCCTCTGGCCGACGGCGGCACCCTGATCACCGGCACACCGCCGGGTTGCTGGGGCCCGATGATCACGCCCGCCTTCGAGGGCGGCCACGAAGTGACGCAACCGGTGGCCATCGCTGGCGCGGAAATCGGCGACGCCGTGGCGATCAAGATCAAGAGCATGCGCGTCACCTCGCTGGCGACGTCGTCCGGGGTCATGAGCTTTGTTGAGGGGCGCTACAACGGCGACCCGTTCGTCGCCAAATTCTGCTCCAAATGCGGCACCGACCACCCGGCCAGTCATGTCGAAGGCATTGGCGAGGAGTCGATTCGCTGTAACAACTGCGGCGCCGAGGTCAGTGCGTTTCGCTTCAGCCATGGCTACGTGATTGTGTTCGATGCACAGAATCAGGTCAGCCTGACCGTCAACCAGGACGTCGCCAACCGACTGGCCGGCAATGCCTCTGAAATGTCGGCGCTGCCGGAATTCGCCGCCCAGCATTCGATCCTGTCTCTGGCCCGTGCCGACATCCCCGGAGTTGCCGCGCACATGCGCCCGTTCCTCGGCAACATCGGCACCACGCCGTCCCGTGACTTGCCCGATTCGCACAACTGCGCCGATTTCGGCCAATACCTGATCAACGCCCCACACCGTTTCGGCATGACCCGCGAAGAGCTGCACGCGGCCAAGACCGACGGCCACATGGACACCAACTCGATCCGCGAAGGCTGCGTGTTGATCTGCCCGGTGAAAGTACCGGGGGCCGGTGTGTACATGGGCGACATGCACGCCCAGCAAGGCAACGGCGAGATCGCAGGGCACGCCACCGACTGCTCCGGGGAAACCGAAGTGGTGGTGCAAGTGGTGAAGAACCTGACCCTGGACGGGCCGATCCTCCTGCAAAACCTCGACGATCTGCCGCCGATGGCCCGGCCCATGAATGGCCAACAACGGCAGAAAGTCCGCGAACTGGGCGAGCGCTGGGGTCAGCATGAAATCGAGCAGAGCGGGCCGATCACCTTTATCGGCAGCGGTGAGAATCTCAACGTCGCCGTCGAGAACGGCTTGAAACGTGCCGCTTCGGTCACCGGTTTGCCGTATGACGAAGTGCTCAACCGCGCGACCATCACCGGCTCGATCGACATCAGCCGCCTGCCGGGCACCGTGCGCGTGACCTTCCTGTGCCCGATGAACGTGCTCGATCGCATCGGCATCGGCCATCTGGTACGCGAGAAATACGACCTGGCGTAACGCCTGCCGAAGGGTCTGTACCGGAGTGTGTACAGGCCCGTCGGCGATACAACCGCCACGATGTTCTGCCGAACCGGAACACAGCCCCGATACATCGCTTCGGTTAACTGTGACTCCGTACTGGCAACCCTTGAGATCGACACCATGCAGACCCCCATCACCTCAGCGAAAGCGACCGTCGGGCTTGGCTTGCGTCGCGGATTAATGAAGGACCTCCAGGCCGCCCGTACCGGCGATTTCGATTTCCTGGAAGTTGCGCCGGAAAACTGGATCGGCATCGGCGGCGCCCATGGCCATGCGCTGCGGGCCCTGGCCGAGCGTTTTCCGTTGTCTTGCCACGGCTTGTCGCTGTCGCTGGGTGGGCCGGCACCGCTGGACGTCGGTTTTTTGCAGGAAGTGCGGGTGTTCCTCGATCACTACAACGTGCCGCTGTACAGCGAGCACCTGAGCTATTGCAGCGATGACGGTCACCTTTACGACCTGTTGCCGTTGCCGTTTACCGAAGAAGCGGTGCACCACGTGTCCGCGCGAATTCGCCAGGCCCAGGACATTCTTGGCCGGCGTCTGGCGGTGGAAAACGTCTCCTACTACGCCGCGCCCCAGCAGGATATGGACGAAGTGACCTTCACCAACGCGGTCCTGCGTGAAGCCGATTGTGACCTGTTGCTGGACGTCAACAATGTCTACGTCAACTCGATCAACCATGGCTTCGATCCGCAGACCTTTCTGGCCGGCATCGATTCGGGCCGGGTGGTGGCGATGCACGTGGCCGGGCACTTCGATGAGTCCGACACGTTGAAAATCGACACCCATGGCGCGTCGGTGAAACCGGTGGTCTGGTCGTTGCTGGCCCAGGCCTACGCCCGGTTTGGCGCGCAACCGACATTGCTGGAGCGGGATTTCAACTTCCCCGCGTTCTCTGAACTGGTGACTGAATTGCAGACTATTCGTCGCTTGCAGGCCTAGGGGGTGAACCGTGGATAAGCCAGGCCTGTTTGACCAGCAAAACACATTGGGTCTGTACCTGCGTGACCCAGACCATTGCGCGCCGCCAGCCGGGATGGATGTGGCGCGGGCACAGGTTTACCGCGACCTGATTTTTTCCAACCTGTCGTTGTTGCTTAGCGGGACCTTTCCGGTGCTGATCAAGATTCTCGGTGATGAGCGTTGGCGTTCGCTGGTACGGATCTTCCTGCGGGACTGTCGTGCGCGTACCCCGAAATTCGGCGAAATCGCCCAGGAGTTTGTCGAGTTCCTGGCCTCGGAACCGAGTGCATTGGGCGAAGGTGTGTGGCCTCCGTTCATGGTGGAGCTGGCGCATTACGAGTGGGTCGAAATGGCGTTGCAACAGTCCGAAGCCGAGCCGTTGGCGCCGAGCGATGTGGCGTTGATTCTGGAGCGACCGTTGCAGGTTTCACCGTTGGCGTGGCCGTTGGCCTATGCCTGGCCGGTGCAGTTGGTGGGGCCGGATCATCAACCGGAAGCGCCACCGGCTCAACCGACTTTGCTGCTGGTGCGTCGAGCCGAGGACTGGAGTGTGAAATTTTCCGAGCTGAGCCCGCTGGCGTGGCGGTTGTTGCAGCGGATCGAGGCATTTCCCGAGCTGGACGGGCAGGCGCAGTTGGAAGGGCTGGCAGTGGAGGCGGGGGCCGTTGGATCGCCGGAGTTTATGGCGAGTGGCACGGCATTGTTGCGGCAGATGCATGGCGAAGGGGTGATTGGGTTGGCATGATCGTTCCCACGCTCTGCGTGGGAATGCCTCACCGGTCGCTCCGCGTCCGCTTCAGGGACGCGGAGCGTCCCGGGCTGCATTCCCACGCAGAG
>NZ_JASCOM010000402.1:0-3479 GCF_029959925.1 Pseudomonas sp. PS02303 | reverse complement strand
GAGGGAGCTTGCTCCCGCTGGGTCGCGAAGCGGCCCCAAAAGCTCTGCGACTGCTTCGCAGCCGAGCGGGAGCAAGCTCCCTCGCCACAAAATCTCGCTCCCACAGGGGAGGTATCAGCGCTGGACGGTTTTACTGGCCGCAGCGCTGTTGTCGTGGATCAACTGAGTGATCATCGCGTCGGCCTCGGCCAACTGACGGTCGTAGACGTTGGTGCTGAAGGACGCCTTTTGCGGCGGCTGTTGCGCCAGCACCGGGCCGCTCTGATCGCGCAGGTTCACATCGACCTGAGTCGACAGGCCGACCCGCAATGGATGCTTGGCCAGTTCTTCAGCGTTGATGTGAATCCGCACCGGCACCCGCTGCACGATCTTGATCCAGTTACCGGTGGCGTTCTGCGCCGGCAGCAGGGCAAATGCACTGCCAGTACCGGCGCCGAGGCTGTCGATGGTGCCGCTGAACTTCACGTCGCTGCCGTAGAGGTCAGCTTCGATATCCACCGGTTGGCCGATGCGCATGTCACGCAGCTGGGTTTCCTTGAAGTTGGCGTCGATCCACAGCTGATCCAGCGGAATGACCGCCATCAGCGCCGTGCCCGGCTGGACGCGCTGGCCCAGTTGTACCGAGCGTTTGGCCACGTACCCGGTGACCGGCGCGATCAAGGTGCTGCGGGAATTGTTCAAGTAGGCCTGACGCAATTGCGCGGCCGCCGCCATCACGTCCGGGTGCGACGAGACCACGGTGTCATCCACTAAGGCGCTGGTGGTTTTCAGTTGCTGCCTGGCGTTGGCCAGGGCGTTTTGCGCTGAGGTCAGGTCGTCGCGAGCGTGGGACAGCTCTTCCTGGGAAATCGCCCCGCCAGCGGCGAGGTTTTTCCGGCGATTGAAGTTGTCCTGAGCCTTCTGCACTTCCGCCTGCTGGGCGTTGACCTGGGCTTTCATGCCGTCGACGTTGCTGTACAAACCGCGCACCTGACGCACGGTGCGGGCCAGGTTGGCCTGTGCACTTTGCAGACCGACTTGGGCATCGTTCGGGTCGAAGTTGATCAGCACCTGGCCTTCATGGACCAGGTCGCCATCATCCGCGCCGATACTGACCACGGTGCCGGTGACCAGCGGGGTGATTTCCACCACGTTGCCGTTCACATAGGCGTCGTCGGTGCTTTCATTCCAGCGCCCGTAGAATTCGTGATATCCCCAGACGGCGACGCCGGCGAGGATCACCACGATCGCGAGCACCACCAGCATGACTTTGCGTTTGCGCGGGTTGCTGGTGTCAGGAGCGTTGTCAGGGGTTTGTGTGTGTTCTGCAGTGGCCATGACCAATACCTTGAATTAATTGTGCTGCGTGGCTGGGAGTGCGTTGGCTGCGGTCAGGGTTTCGCCCTGGAAGCCGCCGCCCAGCGCCTGCATCAGTTGGATCGACAGGTCGATCTGCTCGGCATTCAGGTTGGCCAGCTGGCGCTGGGCCTGGAGCAATTGCTGCTCGATGCTGAGCACGTCCAGGTAGTTACCGATGCCGGAACCGTACCGCTGGACCACGGTGTTGTAAGAATCCTGGGCAATGTCGGTGGCGTGTTGCTGCGCCCCGATCTGCCGGCCGATGTCGCGCAACTGGTTGATGGTGTCACTGACATCACCCAAGGCTTTCACCAGGCTTTTGTTGTACTGCGCCACCGCGAGGTCGTAATCGGCGTCGCGGGAATCGAGGTCGGCACGCAAGCGGCCGCCGTCGAAAATCGGCACGGAGATAGTCGGCGCAACATTAAAGAAACGGCTGGCCGAACCAAACATCGCATCTCCCAACAACGATTCGGCACCGGCCGCGGCGCTCAGGTTGAGGTTGGGGTAGAACTGGGTCTTGCCGGCGGCGATGTTCTTGCTCGCGGCCTCGACCCGCCAGCGCGCGGCGACCAGGTCTGGACGACGACCGAGCAACTCGGCGGGCAATACCGATGGCAATGCCACGGCGCTGGCTTGCAGGATCTTCGGCCGGGCGATTTCATTGCCGCGATCCGGGCCTTTGCCGAGCAGCACGGCCAAGGCGATTTTTGCGCTTTGCAGGCGTTTTTCGGCGTCGATCAGGCTCGCTTCGGAGCTGGCTTCCAGGCTTTCGGTTTGCTGGAACTGGTATCGGCTGTCGATCCCCGAGCTCAGGCGGCGCTGGCTCAGTTCAAGCATTTGTTTGGTGCGCTTGAGGTCTTCATTGGCCAGGTCATAGACGATGTGCGCCTGCCCCAGGTCGCTATAGGCGCGGGCGACGTCGGCGGACAAGGTCAGCTGCGCGGCCTGCTGATCGACTTCCGCCGCACGGGCCTCGCCCAATGCAGCTTCCCAGGCATCCCGCTGACCGCCCCAGAGGTCGAAGTTGTAATTGAAACTGGCGCCGATGTTGCGCACGGTGGAATACGTACCGCCCTGCCCGCTCGGGTCTTGATCTCGTGCCAGGCGCGAACGGCTGACTCCGGCGCTGGCATCGAGGGTCGGCATCCGCGCGGCATCGGCGGCATACGCGGCGGCGCTGGCCTGGTGGGCGCGGGCGTCGGCGATCTGCATGTCGGGGCTGTCGTGCAGGGCTTCGCGGATCAGGCCATTGAGCTGTGGATCACCGAGGCTTTTCCACCAGTCGCTTTTCGGCCAGGCCGCGGGCGACAGAGTCACGCCGCTGAGGGATTGCCCGGCCTTGAGGTTTTTCGCATCAAGGCTGACGCCTTCGGTGTTCAGGCCGCTGTAACTGGCGCAACCGGCCAGGGTCATGGCCGCCAGCACCAGGCTCAGGCCGGCACGCAGCGTTTTACTGCTCATTTGTCACTTACCCGCAGCAAGGTGATCGAGTCACCGGCTGCCACAAGGATTTTCTTGAGGATCTGCTCCAGGGTTTTCAGCTCATCCGGGGTGATCGCGCCGGCCAGTTCATTCATGGCGTCGGCGCCGATCTCCGGCAGACGGTCGGTCAATTGCTGGCCTTGCTCGGTGAGCACCAGTTGCACCTGACGGCGATCCGCTTCGGAACGTTGGCGGGCGAGGAAACCTTTCTGTTCCAGACGGTCGAGCATGCGAGTCATCGAACCGCTGTCCAGCGACAGGTGACGGCACAGCTCTGCCGGGGTATCGACGCCGAACTGGGCCATGATGATCAGCACTTTGAACTGCGCGGCGGTGATGCCGTGGGGCTCCATGTGCGTGTCGATGATCCGGTCCTTGAGCAGCGCGGCGCGCCCGAGTAGGAGGCCGAGATGGCACGTGTGGAATTCGTCTGGGGTGAAGTGTTTCATCTGGCCACCAATTAGCTGCCTAGGCAGAGAATGTATGACGAGATGTTACTGCCTAGGCAGCGAATGTCAACGTAATAGTTAGGAAGCTTTCTATTTAGTCGATAAATGGCTTACGACAAAAGTTGCTTCGGATCGATGACCGCAGCACGCCCATCGCGAGCAGGCTCGCTCCCACAGAGTTCGGTGTGATCTCTGTGGGAGCGAGCC
>NZ_JASCOM010000401.1:0-3522 GCF_029959925.1 Pseudomonas sp. PS02303 | reverse complement strand
GGCTCGCTCCCACAGGGGAACGCATTCCAATGTGGGAGCGAGCCTGCTCGCGAAGGGCCAGCCCGGACACCCCAATTACCAAGGTTTACAACTGCTGCGCCAACACCTCAACCTGCTCTTGCCGCTCCGCCTGACTCAACTTCGCCTGCGGATTCAGCGACGACCACTGCGGATGCGCCCGGGCCTTGTTCAGGGCTTCGGGTAGTTTGCCTTCGCGCCAGGTCTTGTCCTGTGGCGTGGCCACCTGGATGCTGTCCATCGCCGCATGCCCACGGGCATTCAGCGCTTGCAGCAATTGGCGCTGACGCAAGGCCAACAGCCTCAACACGCTGTCGTCCACCGTCAATTCTCGCTGACCTCTGATCTTGCCCATTAACCGGCTGCCATAACTGCGGGCGGTTTGCAGGGCGCCGCCGGCAATGGCGCCGGCCAGTGCCGCCGCGCCGAGGGTCAGGCCGCCCACCAGTAAATCAACCCCGGCACCGGCCGCCGCGCCGGCCGCGATGCCACCGCCGACCCGCACGCCCAATTGCTTGAGGGTTTCCGGGTTGAACAAATCATCGCCCCAGCGGCCATCGAGCAGCGGCAGTTCACTGGCCGCCGCGTCCTGTGGGCGGAAGGCATAGAGTTTGAGCAAACCTTCAACGCAGCGCTGTTCCCGTTGGCGAACGGCTTTGCGCAGTTCGCTGATCGCCTGTTGTTCCTGCTCCGCGTCGCTGACCACGCTGCGCCGGCACGCGGCGCAATCGATCAGCAACTCGGCAATCAATCGCGCCGCACTCTGTTGGCGAGCCAGGCGTTGAGCCTGTTGATCGGCGATCAGGCGCTCCAATTGTTCGCGGGAGTTTTCCAGCAGCAAGGCGAGGCTTTCATAGAGTCGACGTTCGCCATCTTCGGGCGGTGCAACGCTGTCGAAACGCACCAGGGCATGCAGGCCCAAGCGCGCCAGGGCTTCACGCCAATCCGGCTCGCGATGGTTGGCGCTGCTGACGAAATTCAGCACCGGCAGCAGCGGTTTGCCGCAACTGGCCAACACTTCCAGTTCGTCGCGGTACTTGGCCAGGACCGGCTCCCGGGCGTCGATCACATAGAGGCCGGCGTCCGAGGCGAGCAATTGGCGCAGTACTTTGGCTTCCTGTTCAAAGCGCTGCCGGGCTTCGCTGCCGTCGAGGAATCGGGCCAACCGTGCCGGGCCGTCGAGGCGTTCGCCGGGACGTTCCAGGCGCTCGAGGTAGTCGAGCAGGGCGATGGCGTCTTCGAGGCCGGGCGTGTCGTAGAGATCGAGCAACGGCTCGCCGTCCACCGACAACCGCGCGCCTTCGACATGGCGGGTGGTGCTGGGGCGATGGGACACGTCACCGAAACCGACGTCCCGGGTGAGCGTGCGCAGCAACGAGGTTTTGCCGACATTGGTGTGGCCGACCACGGCCAGCTTGAAGGGCGCTTTCCAGGCATTAGTCATGGCCGGTCTCCAGCCAGTTCACGGGCGCGCAATCGGCGAACGGCAGGTCCAGCTGTTGCAGCGCCACGTGCCAGTCGCCGAGACGTTCGGCATCCAGTGCTTCGCCGGGCGGCGCTTGCAGCAGCCAGACACGGGTGGCAGCGGCATTGCGCGCCAGTTCGGCGATCAGGGCCAGGCTGCCACGGTCGGGCGAACGTCGCGGATCGCAGGCAATCGCCAGGCGTGCCGGAGGGAAACGACTCAACTGTTCGAGCAGTTTGTTGCGCGATTCGCGACTGTCGAGGATGCCGGCGTTGTTCACGGTTTTCGGCAGTTGCGGCGGCCACGGGCGTTGATCGTCCAGCTCGATGGCCACCAGCAACGCGCCGTCGCTTTGCTGCTCACTGACGCCGCTTTCGACACGATGCAGTTGCGCAGGCGCGGCATCACTGATGCCGAGGCGTTCGCTGGTGGGCATCAGCCGTTCGCGCAATTGGGCGTAACCGGGCAGGTTCAAATCCAGGCGCAAAGCGGCTTGGCCGGAGGTCCAGCGCCAGCGGCAGAACAGCATCAGCAACAAACGCGGCAACACCCCGTAGACCAGCAACACGCCCACCAGCCAAGCGGCCCAGGCCTGACGAGCGCTTTCGATGTTCAGCGCGGCGTCGCCACTGGCGCGGATCATCTCCACGCTGGGCACGCTGAAACCGAGCAAGGCCGGCAGGGCGCCGAGAGCCTGGGTCATGGCGACGAAGGTGTCGCCGCGCAGAATGGTGGTTTCCCAGACAAAGCCGTAGCGCCGGGTCGCCATCAGCATCAGCACGATAACCAGCGCACTGAGCAACGCCAGCAACCACAAGCCGTTGACCAGCACGCCGATCGCCCAGCGATTGAGTTTGCGTCGCTGCAATAACAGCAGCAGGGCGGGTGCCAGTTGCGCGGCTTTGGCATCACGAGCGAGTTTTTCGCTGAGCCACAGCCACAAGCGTCCAAGGCTGGCGCCGTGCTCACCGGCAAACACCAGGCCCAACGCCCAGCTCAGCAGCAGAATCAGATTGAGCCCAAGCAGACTGCCCAGGGCCCAGAACACATTTACCGGGGTCTGGCCATCACCCAGTGCGGCAAACGCCAGGCCAGCACCGCTGACGATGGCCAGCACCGCCATGACGATCAGCGCCAGTCGCGCGCCTTGCAGCCAATGCTTGAGGGCGTCGGACAAACCGTCGCGCTCGGCCAGCCACACGGCACGGCGCTGAATTCGCGTCGGCAAGTCGCCGCCGGCGCTGCGGGCCAGCCGGTTGGCTTCCAGATCCTCCAGGGGGCCGGCGTGTTCTTCACGCAGGCGCACCGTCTCGGTCAGCCAGAGGTTTTGCAGTGGAGTCAGTTCAGTCACGCGGCATCCCGTCGCTCAAATGAGCTGTGAGCATAACCGCTGTGGCGCTTATCGGGGTACGGGAGGCTCTGGTATCCTCGCCGGCATGACTAAATCACTCCCCCTCAGCCTGATCGCAGCCCTCGGTGAAAACCGTGTGATCGGCGTCGACAACAGCATGCCCTGGCACTTGCCGGGGGACTTCAAATACTTCAAGGCCACCACCCTCGGCAAACCGATCATCATGGGTCGCAAGACCTGGGATTCCCTCGGCCGGCCGCTGCCGGGCCGATTGAACATCGTGGTCAGCCGTCAGGCGGATCTGGTGTTGGAAGGCGCGGAGGTTTATCCGTCGCTGGAGGCGGCCGTGGCTCGCGCGCAGGAATGGGCGAACGAGCAGGGCGTCGATGAGGTGATGCTGATTGGCGGCGCGCAATTGTATGCGCAGGGGATGGCGCAGGCGGATCGGTTGTATCTGACCCGAGTGGCGTTGAGCCCGGAAGGGGATGCGTGGTTTCCGGAGTTTGATTTGGGGCAGTGGACATTGGTGTCCAACACCCAGAATCCGGCTGAAGGCGACAAACCAGCGTACAACTTTGAAGTCTGGGAGAAAGTCTAAAAGCTTCGCGGGCAAGCCTTGCTCCTACAGGATTTGTGTCGATCGCGAAAATTGCGTACGACACAAATTCTGGTAGGAGCGAGGCTTGCC
>NZ_JASCOM010000400.1:0-3617 GCF_029959925.1 Pseudomonas sp. PS02303 | reverse complement strand
AGGCTTGCCCGCGAAGGGGGCCTGGAGGCCGCCAAAAGCTTCGCGGGCAAGCCTCGCTCCTACGGGAGCAAAATCATCTTCCGAGATAAACCTCGATTACACGCTCGTTTTCCTGCACCTGTTCCAGCGACCCTTCGGCCAGCACGCTGCCCTGGTGCAACACGGTGACGTGGTCGGCAATCGAGCCGACAAAACCCATGTCGTGCTCCACCACCATCAGCGAATGCTTGCCGGCCAGGCTTTTGAACAGTTCGGCGGTGAACTCGGTCTCGGCATCGGTCATGCCCGCCACCGGCTCGTCGAGCAGCAGCAGTTGCGGGTCTTGCATGAGCAGCATGCCGATCTCCAGAAACTGCTTCTGGCCGTGGGACAACAGACCCGCCGGGCGATTGACCGAGGCCGTCAGGCGAATGGTTTCCAGCACCTCGCTGATGCGATCTTTCTGTTCGCCACTGAGGCGCGCCCGCAGGCTGGCCCACACCGACTTGTCGGTTTTCTGCGCCAGCTCCAGGTTCTCGAACACGCTCAAGGCTTCGAACACCGTCGGCTTCTGGAACTTGCGGCCGATGCCGGCCTGGGCAATCTGCACTTCGCTCATCGACGTCAGGTCCAGGGTTTCACCGAACCAGGCTTTGCCGTGACTGGGGCGAGTCTTGCCGGTGATGACGTCCATCAGCGTGGTCTTGCCCGCGCCGTTGGGGCCGATGATGCAGCGCAATTCGCCGACGCCGATGTACAGGTTCAGAGCGTTGAGCGCCTTGAAACCATCGAAGCTGACGCTGATGTCTTCCAGGGTCAGGATCGTGCCGTGGCGTGTGTCCAGGCCAGGGCCGACACGTTGCCCGAGGCCGATGGCATCGCGGCTGCTGCCGGCGTCCTTGTTGGGCTCCACAGGAAAAAATGCCGGTTCGAGCATGAATTCAGCCGTCGCAGTGACTCTCATTGCTCACCTCTCTTTTTCAGCAGACCGATCACGCCTTTGGGCAGGTACAAGGTCACGACGATGAACAGTGCGCCGAGGAAGAACAGCCAGTATTCGGGGAATGCCACGGTGAACCAGCTCTTCATGCCGTTGACCACACCAGCGCCGAGCAGCGGACCGATCAGCGTGCCGCGACCACCGAGGGCCACCCATACGGCCGCTTCAATGGAGTTGGTCGGCGACATTTCACTCGGGTTGATGATTCCGACTTGGGGCACGTACAGTGCGCCAGCCAGACCACACAGCACCGCACTCAAGACCCAGACAAACAGCTTGAAACCCCGCGGGTCGTAGCCGCAGAACATCAGGCGGTTTTCCGCATCGCGCAACGCGGTCAGCACCCGGCCGAACTTGCTCTGCGCCAGGCGCCAGCCGATAAACAGGCTCGCCACCAGCAACACCACCGTGGCGAAAAACAGCACCGCGCGCGTGCCCGGCTCGGTAATGCCAAAGCCGAGAATGGTGCGAAAGTTGGTGAAGCCGTTGTTGCCACCAAACCCGGTTTCGTTGCGGAAAAACAGCAGCATCCCGGCGAAGGTCAGGGCCTGGGTCATGATCGAGAAATACACGCCCTTGATCCGCGAACGGAAGGCGAAAAACCCGAAGACCAGCGCCAGCAACCCCGGCGCCAACACCACCAGGCACATCGACCAGAGGAAGCTGCTGGTGCCGGTCCAGTACCACGGCAGTTCGGTCCACGACAGGAAGGTCATGAACGCCGGCAAGCCATCGCCTGAGGCCTGGCGCATCAAGTACATGCCCATCGCATAACCGCCGAGGGCGAAGAACAGGCCGTGACCGAGGGACAGCAGGCCGGCGTAGCCCCAGACCAAATCGAGGGCGAGGGCGACGATGGCGTAGCAAAGTATCTTGCCCACCAGCGTCAGGGTGTAGGCCGAGACGTGGAACACACTGTCCGGCGACAACAGTGAGAGCAGCGGCAACGCCAGCAGCAGAACCAGAATCACCGCGCCAACAGCGATGGTGACTTTGGGGCCGGCCTTTTGGCTGGCCGTGAGCATCAGGGGCTGGTTCATCAGTCGATCACCCGTCCTTTCAGTGCGAAGAGGCCTTGCGGACGCTTCTGGATGAACAGAATGATCAGCGCGAGGATCAGGATCTTGCCGAGCACGGCGCCGATCTGCGGTTCGAGAATCTTGTTGGCGATGCCCAGGCCGAAGGCGGCCAGGACGCTACCGGCCAACTGACCGACACCGCCGAGCACCACCACCAGGAACGAGTCGATGATGTAGCTCTGGCCAAGGTCCGGGCCGACGTTGCCGATCTGGCTGAGCGCGACGCCGCCGAGCCCGGCAATGCCGGAGCCGAGGCCGAACGCGAGCATGTCCACGCGCCCGGTCGGCACGCCGCAGCAGGCGGCCATGTTGCGGTTCTGGGTGACGGCGCGCACGTTCAAACCCAGGCGCGTCTTGTTCAGGAGCAGCCAGGTCAGCACGACCACGAACAAGGCGAAGGCGATGATCACGATGCGGTTGTACGGCAGCACGAGGTTGGGCAGCACTTGAATCCCGCCCGAGAGCCAGGCCGGGTTGGCCACTTCGACGTTCTGCGCGCCGAACACCAAACGCACCAGCTGAATCAGCATGAGGCTGATGCCCCAGGTCGCGAGCAGGGTTTCCAGCGGGCGGCCGTAGAGGTGACGAATCACCGTGCGTTCCAGCGCCATGCCGATTGCGGCAGTGACGAAGAACGCCACCGGCAACGCGATCAGCGGGTAGAACTCGATGGCTTGCGGGGCAAAGCGCTGGAACATCAGCTGCACCACGTAGGTCGAGTACGCGCCGAGCATCAGCATTTCGCCGTGGGCCATGTTGATCACGCCGAGCAGACCGAAGGTGATCGCCAGTCCCAGGGCGGCGAGCAGCAGGATCGAGCCCAGGGACATGCCGCTGAACGCTTGCCCGAGGATTTCGCCGATCAGCAGTTTGCGTTTGACCTGGGCCAGGCTGGTTTCGGCAGCGGTGCGCACGCTGGCGTCTGTTTCAATGCCCGGCTCCAGCAGGCTTTCGAGGCGGGTGCGGGCCAGCGGATCGCCGGTTTCGCCGAGCAGGCGCACCGCCGCGAGGCGCACGGCCGGGTCGGTGTCGACCAGTTGCAGGTTGGCCAGCGCCAGGCTCAGGGCTGCGTGGACGGTTTCATCTTTTTCGCCGGCCAGTTGTTGGTCGAGGAATTTCAGCTGGGCCGGTTTGGCACTTTTCTGCAATTGCTGCGCGGCGGCCAGACGGATTTTGGCGTCGGCGGCGAGCAATTGGTGGCTGGCCAGCGCGGTGTCGATCAGACCCCGCAGACGATTGTTCAGGCGCAGGGTTTTGGCTTGGCCGTCGACGGTCAACTCGCCTTGTTGCAGGGCGTTGATCAGTTCGATGCGGGCAGGATCGGGCTGCGCAGCCCAGGACTCCAGAAGCTTGGCTTGCTGCACGGGATTGGCGGCGACGAAGTCTTCGGCGTCGCCGGAATGCGCGGCCATCGGCAGTAAGAGCGCGAGTGCAAAGATCAAGCGGTAAAGGGCGGTGGGCATATGTAAGGCCTTGCGCGGGCTAAATGTAGGAGTGAGCCTGCTCGCGATAGCGGTCTATCAATCAACAGGTCTGTTGTCTGTCCCACCGCTATCGCG